>JAEEZV010000078.1 GCA_016291995.1 Caryophanales bacterium | reverse complement strand
TTTTTTATAACATAGCCTCTTGAATCTCCGATATTTCCATATAAGATGTAATCATTAGTTTTTATTGCTATGACTAACGTTGTACCAAGTCCTTTACTTTCAGGATTATTTTTAGCATATTTAAATATTTTATCATTTATTTCTTTGACAATCTTTCTTAACCATTCGATAGCATCATCTTTAGTACCCATGGTATCTAATTTATAAAAACTATCTTTGACATGTTCGATGGCTATGGAAGATGCAACTTCGCCAGCTTTATGTCCTCCCATACCATCGGCGATAGCTAAGACAAATTCATTATTTTTATTGTTAATAATTGTAACGCTATCTTCGTTATGAGATCTTACTTTGCCGGCATCGGTCAAGTAAAATGTTTGCATACTTTCCCTCCTCAATAGGATTTTGCTCGTAATTGTCCACAAGCGGCATCAACATTACCGCCAAATTCTTTTCTTATTGTTACGGCTATACCACTCTTCTTAAGTATATCATAAAATGCCAAAATTTGCACTTTTTTCGTACGTTTGAACTCAATATTTTCCGTTTCATTGTAAGGTATTAAATTGACATAACAGTTAATACCTTTTAAAAGATTTGCCAATTCTTTAGCACATTCTAAAGAATCGTTAATGTTTTCTAACATAATATATTCAAAAGTTACACGACGATTAGTCTTTTTGATATATGTTTTAACGGTATTCATTAAATCATCTAGTTTATATACTTTACTAATTGGCATTATTTTATTTCTTATTTTATCGTTTGGAGCATGAAGTGAAATAGCTAAATTTACTTGATTAAAATCATTCATAAATTTGTTGATACCGGGGATTAATCCACAGGTAGAAACAGTTATGTGTCTACTTCCTAATTCAATGCCTTTAGGACATGTTAGTATTTTTATAAAGTTCATAAGGTTATCATAATTATCAAAAGGTTCGCCAATTCCCATAACTACGACATGAGTAATTCTTTTCCCTAATTCTTCTTCGATAAGAAGTAATTGTTCAACCATTTCATAGGCCTCTAAATTTCTAACTTTTTTAAGTCTACCACTTTCACAAAAAGCACATCCCATGTTACATCCAACTTGAGATGAAACGCATAGACTAATACCATAGTTATGAAACATTAGAACTGATTCGATACGATTACCATCAGTAAGTTCAAATAGATATTTTTTAACATCACTATCTTCTTGTTTTTTGATAATTTTAATCATATCAAAATTATAATCTTTTTTAATCATTTCTTTAGTGTTATTACTAATATTAACCATTTTATCTAGATCATATACTCTTTTTTTATAAAGAAAATCATAGATTTGGGTAGCTTTAAATTTCTTTTCACCATTATTTAGAAAATAAGTTTCTAAGGATTCAAGTGTTTCATTAAAAATATTTTTCATAATAGTCCTTTCTTTATAAGTTAAATCTAATGATATTATATCAAAAAACTTAATAAAATTAAAGTTATATATATTTACAAAATGGTTATTAGTTGTTAAAATGGAACTAGAGAGGATTGATAATATGAAAAAAGAAGAAATGAGAAAAGTACCTAAGAAAAACTATGTGGTTTTGTTTATAATATTACTTGCTACGCTATGTCTTGTAAATGTTTTTTATATGTGGAGTAAGGCATATCAAAAGAGTAAGTTAAATGAACCTATGTTAGATAAATATATGAGAGTTATTAATTATAATGAATTAGAGGATTATTTGGTTGAGAATCCTGATGCAATTATATATGTGTCAGTACTTGATAATGAAGATGTGTGGAAATTTGAAAAGAAATTTGAGAAGACACTTAAAAATAATGACTTAGGAGTAGAAATGTTATATTTGAATATAACTGAAGATTTGAAGGATGAAAATAAATTAGCTAGTATGAAAGATAAATATAATGCTAATTCAACTGATATAACAGAGGTACCAGTAATAATGATTTATTCAATGGGTAATTTAAAATATGTTTATAGTATTAAGGAAAATAATTATAATGTCAAAGCATTAAAGAAGTTTATGACTAGTGCTCTTGATAATCTAGAAGATGAAATAAATGGTTAATGTTGTATTATACGAGCCAGAAATACCAGAGAATACTGGTAATATTATGAGAACATGTGCTGGGTTTAATGCGAAACTTCATTTGATTAGGCCATTAGGGTTTGCTCTCAATACGGGAGTAATTAAGAGAAGTGGAGTTAATTATATCGATAAAGTTGATTATACTTTATATGATGATTATGATGATTTTTGTAGTAAGAATCCAGGCAAATATTACTTTTTTACAAGATATGGTAAGAAAGCACCATCAGAGTTTGATTTAAGTAATAAGGATGAAAATATTTATTTAATATTTGGAAAAGAAAGTACTGGTATTCCTAAAGAAATACTTAAGAATAATCTAGATAATTGTACTAGGATACCTTGTTCAGATAATATAAGATGCTTTAATGTAGCTAATTCTGTAGCAATGGCTTTATATGAAGTGGTAAGGCAACAGGATTATAATAATTTGCTTAAATATGAACCTTTTAAGGGAGAAGACTATCTCACTAGAGAGTAGTCTTTTTTAATTGCAATAGTCAGAATTGTTTGTTATAATTATATTGAATATTGGAGGAGCTTATGGAATATAAACTTGGTGATAAGGTAATAATGAAAAAGGAACATCCGTGTAAAACTAACTATTTTGAAATAGTTAGGGTGGGTGCTGATATAAAGATAAAATGTTTAAATTGTGGCAGAGTAGTAATGATGCCAAGAGTTGAATTTAATAAAAAGATAAAGAAGGTGTGTCAGTAATGAAAAAAATGGATATTAGATGGCATCCAGCGGTGCTTTTATTCGTTTTAACAATCATTATAATGATTATAAGTAGTGTTGGTAGTATTTTAAATTTAGAGACAACATATTATACTGTTAATGCTGTAACTGGGGAACTTGAGGCACAGATAGTAACAATTAATAATTTGTTTAATAGAACTGGACTTCAATATCTTGTTAGTAATATGCTTTCTAATTTTATTAATTTTGCACCTTTAGGGACATTTATACTTGGACTTATGGGCGTAGGAGTAGCATATAAATCAGGATTTTTAAATTCATTTTTTAAAATGGTTACGAAAGATAGATCAAGAAAATTTTTCACATTCTTAGTAGTTTTACTTGGTATTATTTCAGCAATGTTTTATGAAGCGGGATATGTTATTTTGATACCAATTGCAGCGATATTATTTATGAATTTAGGAAGGCATCCAGCAGTTGGTGTATGTGCAGCATTTGCGGGTATTTCTTTTGGATATGGAGCTAATATTTTAGTAAATGGAGCCGATAATATTCTTACTAATTATACGCAGACTGCTACGATGATATTAGATAGAAACTATCAAGTTAGTTTATCTGGTAATTTGATATTTATGATTTTTGCGACATTTATTATTGCTTATCTTGGAATGATTATAACGGAAAAGTATGTTGTTCCTAAGTTTGGTAAATATGTCAATGAAAATGAAGAAGAAGCTGAAGCTCTTGCTAGCGAACTTACTAAAAAGGAAATTAAAGGTGTTTGGTTAGCAATACTATTTGCTTCAGTGATAGCAGTAATACTTTTATATTGTATTATTCCAGGACTTCCTTTTTCAGGACTTTTCTTAAATTTAAAAGAGCATACTTATGTGGCACAATTATTTGGGGATGGTTCATTCTTTAAACAAGGCTCTGTGTTAATCTTTTCTGGATTACTTGGTATTACTGGTTTAGTATATGGCATGAGAGTAAAATCTATTAGAACTACCAAAGAATTGGTAGATTCGATGAGCTATTATTTAAGAGGCTTTGCTTCATTATTAATATTAATATTCTTTGCAGCACAATTTGTACTTATATTTAAGGAAACTAATATTGGAGTATTTATAGTTGTTTCTTTATCAGAACTTCTTAGCAATATTCAATTGAATGGAATAGTTTTAATTATATTTAGTTTTATTATTATTGGTGTATGTTCATTCTTTGTACCATCAATGGCGACGAAGTGGGCAATATTATCACCAATAATCGTTCCAATGTTTATGCAAAGTTCATTTACTCCAGAATTTGCACAAGCTGTATTTAGAGCGGCAGATAGTTCAGTAAAAGGTATTACACCACTATTTACTTATTTTGTAATATTACTTGGATTCTTACAGATATATAATACAAGGAAAAAAGATGTTATAACTTTAACAGATGGAATGAGTTTAATGCTTCCATATATGATTGCTTTTTCAATAGCTTGGTTATTAATAATTCTGGCATTTTATGTAATTGGATTACCTCTTGGTTTCCATACAGGAGTAATGCTTTAAAAGATGTATACAAATGCATCTTTTTTTGTTATAATACTTGGGAGAAGGGAATGATATTATGAGTTTAACAGCAGGAATTGTAGGACTACCTAATGTAGGAAAATCAACATTATTTAATGCAATTACAAAGAAAAATATTTTAGCAGCTAATTATCCATTTGCAACGATAGATCCAAATGTCGGAATAGTTACTGTTCCAGATAAGAGAGTAACGGTTTTAGAAGAAATGTATATTCCAGAAAGAACTATTCCAACGACGTATGAATTTACGGATATTGCTGGTCTTGTTAAGGGAGCAAGTAATGGTGAAGGACTAGGTAATAAATTTTTATCACATATTAGAGAAGTGGATGCTGTTTGTGAAGTAGTAAGATGTTTTGATGATAAAAATATTATTCATGTCGATGGAACAGTAGATCCAATTAGGGATATTGAAGTAATAAATGTCGAACTTGTAATGTCAGATTTGGAGATAATTGATAATAGAATTAATCGTATTGGAAAGAAAGCTGATATGACTAAGGATAAACAAGAATTATTAGAAATAAATACACTTAGGAAAATTAAAGCAGAATTAGAAAAGAATATTCCAGTTAGAAAAATTGATCTTAATGAAGATGAGTTAGAGGTTATTAAATCATTTAATTTAATTACTGCTAAGCCAATTATATATGTTGCTAATGTCAGCGAAGATGATATTATAAATGGCGGTAATGAATACTACCAAAAGGTATGTGAATATGCTAAAACAGATCATAGTGAAGTAGTTATGATATGTGCTAAGATAGAAAGTGAATTAGCAGAATTAAATGATGATGATAAGGCTGCATTTTTAGCGGATCTTGGCATA
>JAEEZV010000077.1 GCA_016291995.1 Caryophanales bacterium | reverse complement strand
TAGCCTTTAACTTGACTCCGTATCTGCTTCCCTGCTTAATTATCTCTGGTTTCTCTAATTTCATATCTGCCAAAGTTGGAGATGCAATTCCATATCCCGTTTGTTTAACTGTCCTAAGAGCGCTTTTCACTTGATCATATTCTTTCTTTGTTTCATTAAAATCCTGAAATAAATTTAGTAAATCAGCTTTAGAACTAATATCTACATTAACTATCTCTTTTAATACTGTATTATAAAGATTATCTGGAGCGGTCAAATTAATTGTAACTTCACCTGTAGATGTATCTACATCCGATAAATATGCTTTTTCAATCATCTCACTATCGCCAAAATAGTTAGTAATTCTTTCAACATCTCTAATTTTATCTATATCAGTAACGCTCTCTTTAATCTTATTGATATATTCTATTTTTAAATAATGGTTAGGATTTAATATTGAAATCCAATCAGGAATATTAAACTTAACTTCTACAACAGGAAATTCATATAATGCCTCTCTGAGTATATTATACATATCGCGTTCTTGCATTAATTCTGCATTTATTGGTAGAACTGGAACACTATATTTTTCCTTCAGTTCTTCAGCTAGTTTAATAGTTTTACTATTCGATGGATTAGCGCTATTTAAAAGAACAATATAAGGCTTTCCTATTTCCTTAAGTTCATTTATAACAGTTTCTTCAGCAGGAACATAATCATTTCTTGAAAATTCTCCGAAAGATCCATCACTAGTTATAACAAGACCTATCGTCGAGTGTTCCTTAATAACCTTTTCAGTACCAACCTCTGCTGCCTCTACAAAAGGAATTGGTTCACTATACCATGGAGTCATTACATATCTTGGGCCATTTTCATCGTCTACTCCTTTGGCATTATCTATAACATAACCGACACAATCAATCATTTTTATATTAGCACTAAAATTATCTATCATTATTTTTGCTGCATTTGCTGGTACAAATTTAGGTTCCGTTGTCATTATCATTTTTCCACTAGCAGCCTGTGGCAATTCATCTAGCGTTCTTTTCTTTTCAAATTCATCCTGAATATTAGGAATTACTAGATTTTCCATAAATCTTCTTATAAATGTCGACTTACCACTGCGTACCGCACCAACAACACCTAAATAAATATCACCACCAGTTCTCATGGCAATATTTTTAATAACCTCTGTTTTTTCCATAAATACCTCTTTTCTAGTAAATAGTATGTTAATCAAATATTATTATTCAAAAAAAGAACTAAGATTTCTCTTAATTCTTATTTTAAATATTTTTTTAAAAACTCACCGGTATAACTACCTTTAACTTTAGCTATTTCTTCAGGTGTTCCCGTAGCAATAACCGTACCGCCACCATCGCCACCTTCAGGACCTAAATCGATTATATAATCGGCAACTTTGATAACATCTAGATTATGTTCTATAACAATAACTGTATCACCATTGTCAACAATTCTTTCTAATATAACTAGTAATTTTTTTATATCATCGGTATGTAATCCAGTCGTAGGTTCATCTAGTATAAAGACGCTTTTACCAGTTGGTTTCTTTTGAAGTTCCTTAGCTAACTTAACTCTACCAGCTTCACCGCCAGATAATGTTGGTGCACTTTGACCAAGTTCAATATATGATAGACCAACATCATACATAATTTGTAGTTTATCCCTAATCTTCTTGTGATTTTCAAAGAAAGGTAATGCCTCAGAAACTCTCATATTAAGGACATCAGCAATATTTTTATCCTTGAATTTAATTTGAAGAGTCTCACTATTATATCTAGTACCATGACATACTTCGCAAGGAACATATACATCCGGCAAAAAGTTCATCTCAATTCTTTTCACTCCGTCTCCCCAACAAGCTTCACATCTTCCACCTTTAACATTGAACGAGAATCTATTTTTACCGTAACCTCTAATTTTAGATTCTTTCGTATCTGCAAATAAATCCCTAATATCATCAAATACAGAGACATATGTTGCTGGGTTGCTCCTTGGAGTTCTACCAATTGGATCCTGTGTAATATGTACAACTTTATCAACATTTTCTAGTCCAAGCACATCTTTGCATTCACCAACGACAGTCCTTGATTTGTATACATATTTCATTAAAGCATTATATAAAATATCATTTACAAGTGTTGATTTACCACTACCAGATACACCAGTAACACAAATAAATTTACCTAGTGGGAATTTAACATTAATATTTTTTAAATTATGTGCCTTAGCACCCTTAACTTCTAAGAATAGGCCATTTCCCTTTCTTCTCTTTTTAGGAACATCTATTTTCTCATCTCCACGTAAATATTTACCAGTCAAAGAGTTTGGATTATTCATAACCTCATAAGGAGTTCCTTCCGCAACTACCTCTCCGCCATCTGTTCCAGCTCCAGGACCAATATCTACGAGATAATCAGCTGCCAACATTGTATCAGTATCGTGTTCAACAACAATAAGTGTATTTCCGATATCTCTCATTTCTTTTAAAGAATTGATTAATTTTTCATTATCTCTTTGATGAAGCCCAATACTAGGTTCATCAAGAACATATAGGACACCAGTAAGTTTACTTCCAATTTGCGTAGCCAATCTAATTCTTTGCGCTTCACCACCAGATAATGTACTAGCAGATCTGTTTAAAGAAATATAACCAAGACCTACATTATTTAAAAATTCCAATCTATTAATTATTTCCTTTACTAATAGTTCACTAATTTTCTTTTGTTCATCATTAAGTTTTAACTTTTTCATAAAGTCATATAATTCAGAAATAGATAATGCAGTCATCTCATAAATATTTTTATTATTTATAAGCACGTTTAGAATGTCCTCTTTAAGTCTTGTACCATGACACAATGGGCATTCTTGCTCTATCATAAAGCCATCTATCCAATCTCTAATCCATGTTGCTGTTGTTTCTAAATATCTACGTTCAAGATTGGTAATGATACCCTCATAATAGTCCGTTTTTGTTCTAGTTCCCCCACTTTTTGATAAATAGTTAAAATGCATCAAGTCAGGAGAACCATATAAAATTATATCTAACTTGTTACGAGGAATATCTTTAATAGGCATATCAAGATCAATATCGTAGTATTTAGCAACTGTATTAATTTCCGTATATTGAATATTTTGCTCGATTGTAACAGTTTTAATAGCACCTTCATTGATACTAATGTTTTTATCAGGAATTAATAGTTCTTCACTAATTTTCATTTTAATACCAAGCCCATTACATTCAGGACAAGCCCCATATGGCGCATTAAATGAAAACATTCTTGGTTCAAGTTCTGGTAAAGAAAAATCACAATCAGGACAAGCATATTTCTCACTCATTACTATTTCTTCTCCACCGACAACATCTATTACACATTTTCCGTTTGATTTTTTACAAGCAAGTTCAATTGCTTCGTATAAACGACTACGAATATTATCTTTAATAATCAATCTATCAATAATAACACTAATGAAATGCTTCTTATTTTTTTCCAAAGAAATTTCTTCCGTTAAATCATGGTCTTCGCCATCAATTTTAGCACGCGCGAATCCTTCTTTTCTCAAATTTTCAATTAAATCCTTTTGTGTACCCTTCTCACCATATACAACAGGACTTAATATTCTAATTTTACTTCCTTCGGGAAGATTCATTATTTGAATAGTCATTTCTTCAATGCTTTGACTGCTGATTGGCTTGTGATGATTAGGACAATAAGGAACACCGATTCTAGCAAAAAGAAGTCTTAAAAAATCATATATTTCTGTAACCGTACCAACAGTACTTCTAGGATTATTATTAGTGCTTTTTTGATCTATACTAATGCTTGGACTAAGGCCTTCAATACTATCAACATCAGGTTTACTTGTACCACCTAAAAACTGTCTAGCATATGCACTAAGACTATCGACATATCTTCTTTGACCTTCAG
>JAEEZV010000076.1 GCA_016291995.1 Caryophanales bacterium | reverse complement strand
GTAGCGCCGTTATTACAAGTATCATAATTGTCTGACATTAAGCAAGTATCTCGGCATGTATAATCAGTAGTACTATGATTGTTAGTGCAATAATATTCGTATGTAAATTTATTTCTTGTTGTTGCATTACTTCCATTAACACCAACAAATTCTCCATTGATATAAATAAATGCATAAGTGCCAGATTCATCAGTATGCTTATATTTAGAATATCCAACAACTGATGGTACTCCTTCAGTACTTGTATAGTTATCTGTTCTAGTTTGACTATAATCTATGGAATATATTAAGACATCCCCTTCTTCAAAATGATGATAATCAATATACTTGTTTCTTGTATCAGAACTACCAAAAAATGGAATAATATAATAATATTTATCGTTTTCAACAGGAGATGAAAGTCTTGCTTTACCACCCCAATAATTATTTAGAATCATATCATTTATTTTTTTAGAGTTACTATCTAGATTTTCGCTAATTGTTACAACGTTTTTGCTAGCACGGTTTGTAGGATCATTCTTAGCAATAAAAGTACTTAAATTGAAATCAGTAAAATCTACATCTAATTTATTACCATAATAGCAGTCATATATTTGATCTATAAGAGCTAATCCTTTTTGTCCACTGCCTTTATTTTGATTATAACATTCGCTAATCGTTTTATTTTCTGTATTTTTCTTGGTTGGAGCAACAATTATATTTTCTACTTTTCCCGTGGATATTCCGGTACTTGTTTCAATTGTGCTACCGTTTAGTTTATGGAATAAGCCATTTGAAACTATTGTTTTACCAATGTTTTCATTATTTTCTATAACATCTACCGTATAGGTCAATGTTATTTTTTGATTTGCTTTCAAATTATCATTTATCTTAAATGTTATTTTTCCAGTATTTTCATCATAACTACCTGAGGTTGAAGATACATATTTTACTAATGACTTATCAATAGCCTCTACGATAGCAAATTTATTATATGTTACACCATTTGCAGTACCTAATTTACTTTTATTAACTATTTCTATCGTATATACAAGTCTATCTCTTAAATAGACATCATTTTTATCTATTTTGTTGACCGTTTTTTCAATATATAAACCTGGATATTCAGTGCGAAGAATACTTTTGCTGTATTTGCTTTTTAACATTGGATAATTAAATTTTACACCATTAGTGCCTACTTTATAATATGGCCTAATGACAGCGCATTCATCCATATTACAACTAAGTCTTCTTTTAGATAAATCGCTTACTGATGTATCAACTAAATGAGTATTTTCACTCAACCAAAAGTATTTTACTGTTCCTTCATAATCGATATCAATAATACCATTGGTACCATATGATGAGGCAAAAAAGTTGTAATTAATATCGCTTGTTGTATATCCATTGTCTCTAGTTCTTACTCTAGGCTTTACCGTAGAATTTAGCATCAATACATCATTAAATTTAGTTCCATTAGATGCGGTTCTTTCTACAACTTGGTAAGCAATCATCGCGTGTCCTGTATAGGCAAATAAATCTCCTGGTTGAATGCTTGCAGCAAAGTTAGTAATTAGATCGGCATCAGAGCCACTACTATGGATATATTTGACAGCATTGTTCTTTGTAGTATACATTATTAAATAATTACCATTTAAGTTTTCTCCAGCTTGATAATATTCTCTGGCTTGGTCCACAATATCATAATTATATCTAGGAAATCCTTGGCTTACGCCATTGACCCCGAAAGCTTCCACATATGTCGAATATGTATATGAAGCGCAAACTAAATGTTCTATATTTTGACTGGTAGCATCCTCTGGATTTATAGTTCCATAATTAGCTCTGGCATAATTATATTGTAAATATGGGCCTCTCATGTAGAATGCTTTCATAGCCTCTTGTACACTCTTAACGGTATCAGTATATGTAAAATTACTATCTTCCGTAATGTATTCTTCTGCATATGCATTGATACTTAAACTAAACAAAGCTATGATTAATATAATTATCTTCTTCATAGACATTCTCCCCTACCTTAATTAAATTCTATCATATTATGTATATTTAGTAAATAAAAAACACGTATTAATACGTGTTAGTTTGATTTTATTGAATTAATAATATCTTCACGATATGTATCACAATTTTCATCAGTATCTTCATTGATATCATACTGAACTAAAAATACTTTATCATTTTTAGTAGTTGCATAATAATATGTCTTACCAAAACCATTTTCTAGATTAAAAGTATACCAAGTAGTATCATTTACTATTTTATCGGTAACTATACTAGGACTATCATCTTTAAAATAATTAGCCATTTGTGTTAATAAGTCCTTGCTATCTTTATAGCCTGTTGGTACTTTCATCGATACTGTACACTCATTAAAAACGCCATCCCCTGCTTCATACGAATACTCATACTGATATGTATCATCTTCACCAGTTTTATCTTCGAAGACGCTAGGCACCGTCATTGAAAACTCTTCTTTGACATTAGTTACCATATCAAAATACATTGTTCCATCATAAGTGCCACTATTAGATGGTGTAACTTCTGATGGTGTACCTTCAATATCAATACTAATATTACCTTCACCTTTCCATAAACTTGTTATTAGTGCTGATATTGTAGCCCATAAAAATAAAACTACAAATATTACTCCTATTGCTAATTCAAGTAGGATTCCTAGAAATAATTGTAATCCACTAGTACCACCTTTTTTAGCACATAATTGTTTTAGTTCTTCTGGAGTGCTTTGTGGATTTTCAGCTTTTATCTTAGCTATTTTCTTTTTAGCAAGTGATACATATAGATTATTTATAAGGAACCCAATAATGATATTAACAGCAAGAGATAGCAAGAAAATCTTTATCATATTTAAAATAATTAAGTTTACGGCAAATACTAATACTCCATAAAGAAACATCTTTCTATAAAACATATATAGAGTTGTGAAAAAGAATCCGGCAAAGTTAAACTTTTTAGTTGTTATTTTTTCATAATTGTTACCGATAAATGCTTTAAGTAATTCTTCATCATCAACCATAGTAGGATTTTGAGGTATTCCACTATTCACTGGTTGAGGTGAAGCAATTGGTGCTACTGGAGGAACAGAATTTGCTGGTGTTGGCATTGGCTGTGGTGTCACTTGAACCGGTTCTACTGGTGTTGCTTGTACTGGTGGAGTGGTCATCTCCCCCATTGGTACTGGATTAGTTTGTGATTGGACTGGTGGCACAGGTGGCATCACTGGTGCCTGTGGCATAACAGGTTCTGGTGCTACCGGTGCTTGAGGCATTGGCTCAGGCGTTACTGGCGCACTAGGAATTGGTCCAGTTGGCATTACTGGTTCTGGTGCCACTGGAGGCACAGAATTTGGTGTATTTGGTACTCCTGTACCAGGATTTGGCATATTATTAAATTCATTCATATTTTTTTACTCCTTTTAATCTTTTTTTATTCCTAAATGTTCATATGTTTTATCTGTTACTACTCTACCTCTAGTAGTTCTTTTTAAATATCCATTTTGAAGAAGATATGGTTCATAGACATCTTCGATAGTAGATACTTCTTCGCCGATTGATGAAGCTATGGCTTCGATACCAACTGGCCCACCATTAAACTTTTCAATAATTGAAAGCAATAAATTATAGTCTGTTTCATCTAGTCCTAATTTATCTAC
>JAEEZV010000075.1 GCA_016291995.1 Caryophanales bacterium | reverse complement strand
GTATTTAAGAATTGCTCTTGAATTACCACTAAAAAGACTTTTAGTTGGTGGAATGGAAAGAGTATATGAAATAGGTAGAACATTTAGAAATGAAGGAATGGATACTCAACATAATCCAGAGTTTACAATGATGGAAGCCTATATGGCATATTCTGACTTGGAAGGTATGATGGATTTAACTGAAAATATGTATAAAACAATAGCTAAAGAAGTTTGTGGTAAAACGAAATTCCATTATCTTGGCCACGATGTTGACTTGTCAGGAGAATGGAAAAGAATTACTATGACAGATGCAATTAAAGATAAAACAGGAATTGATTTTAAAAAGATTACTGATTTAGATGAATGTTTGAAATTAGCTGAAGAGCATAAGATAGAACTTGAAGAACATGAAAAAGCATATGGACATATTGTTAATAAATTCTTTGAAAAGTATGTTGAAGAAACATTAATTGAACCAACATTCTTGTGTGGTCATCCAATTGAAATTAGTCCACTTACTAAAAAAGATCCGGATGATCCTAGATTTACTCAAAGATTTGAATTGTTTATATCTGGTCATGAATGTGCTAATGCATATACAGAATTAAATGATCCAATTGATCAATTAGAAAGATTTGAAAATCAATTAAAAGAAAAAGAATTAGGTAATGATGAAGCCAATGATATTGATATGGACTTTGTTGAAGCCCTAGAATATGGTATGCCACCTGCTGGTGGAATTGGCTATGGAATAGACAGATTATGTATGTTGTTTAGTGAGGTGGAGTCAATTAGAGATATAATACTATTTCCTACGATGAAAAAAAAGTAATAAAAAATGCAGAAAGTTAAAAAGAGATGCACTGTGATACAGCAGAAGAAAGGAATGAAATTATGAAAAAAGTTACAGATTTTATTAAACAACATAAAGTTATTTGTTCTTGTGTTGTTATCTTAGCATTACTTGTTGCTTCTGTCTTGTTATTTGGCTGGCTTGGCGTATGGTATTGCTTATTACTAGCAGCCATCGTTGGTATAGCCTTAACGGGATTAAAACAACACGGTATGCTAAAAATCATCGGCATAATCTTACTACTATTAATATTAGTAAGTAATGTTTTACCAGGAAGAGGCGAAAACTTAGATCGTATTGGTTTATTAGATACAGAATTAAACTATCTAAGTATTGTCTTACAAAACTTTAGTTATATATTCCTATATGTTCTTGCTATTGGTGGATTTTATGGCGTATTAAGCAAAGTTCCATCATATAAGAAATTATTAGATAATATTGTAACAAAAGTAAAACCACAAGGTAAAAGATTTGTTTATATTACTGCTCTAATATTTGCTGTAGTAGCTTCACTAACAGGTATGACGATGCCATTATTTATCTTTGTACCATTTGTTGTTACAATTATAATGTTACTTGGATATGATAAGTTAGTAGCATTCTCAGCTACATTTGTTAGTATTGTTGTAGGTTACATGGGAGGTGTCTTTGTTAGTTTCTTAGATCCTAACACATACTCTATGTCAACCTATGAAGAATTTGTTGGAGTAGAAGAAAAACTAGCCAACACATTCCCTAAATTATTATTACTTTTTGCAGGAGTAGCATTATTAATCTACTTCATGTCTAAACACATCAAGAATGTAGAAGCTAAGAAAGTTAAATATGAATTAACTGATAATAGTGAATTATTAGTAACTGAGGTTAAAGGAAATTACAAAGATATTAAAACTTGGCCATTGGTTGTTATATTATCACTACTATTTGTTATAATTGTCCTAGGAATGGTACCTTGGAATACATTATTTGGTATTGATGTATTTAAAAAATTCCATGAATGGTTAATTGCTTTATCAATTAATAAAATTCCAGTAATACCTACAATCCTATCATCAAATCTTCAAGCATTTGGTGAATGGAATATGGGATCAAATATCCTAGCATCTTATGTTCATTTAACACTAGTATTAACTATTACTACAGTAATTATTTCATTAGTTAGTAAAATGAAACTAAATGAAACTATTGATAATTACCTAGATGGTATGAAGAAAGTATTCCCAACAGCATTATTATTAACAATATCATTCACTGTTTTAGTATTTGCATACAACAATGGATTTATTGAAGGAGTAATATCTGGCTATGGTAAATTTAACTATGGAGTATCTTCATTACTTGCTTTCTTAGGATGTATCATAAATGTAGATTTAATATGGATTCTTATTGGTATCTTTACACCAATAACAAAATTAATTACTGATGAATCTATATATTCATCTGTAGCATTATTGTTCCAAGGAATCTATAGTATATTTATGTTAGTAGGACCAACAAGTATTTTCCTAATTTTAGGATTATCATATTTTGATATTCCATATACAACATGGTTAAAATACATATGGAGATTTATCCTAGCATTAGTAGTACTACTAGCCTTAGTAACATTACTAGTTATATTAATATAAAAAAAACACCTTATGGTGTTTTTTTCTTGGATTGAAAATTATACGTAATTCTAAGTAATAGCTTTAACGGCAAGAATTTATACCCCCACATACCTAGTTTTATTTTTAATCCAGGTATTATCAATAATTTCCTTTTAAACATCTTCTTGATTGCATATTTGGCCACATATTCACTACTTAGTGATTTTAGACTAAATTTAACATTAGCTCTACTATTAAAGTTAGTATCTACTGGTCCTGGACATAAAACAGATATTGATTTATCACTTTTATTTCTTCTAAGTTCTTCATATAATGCAAAAGAATAATTGCATACATAACTTTTGGTTGCATAATAGGTAGCCATTAAAGGACCCCCTCTAGTAAGTCCAGCTGAACTAGCTACATTCATTATATATTTAGTATC
>JAEEZV010000074.1 GCA_016291995.1 Caryophanales bacterium | reverse complement strand
TTCTCAAAAGTACTTGGTCTATATTTTCTATATAATGCTTGATAACTCATATGTACCTCCTTGCAATATATTATAACATATTTGATAGTTATAATTACATTCAAATATATTAATTATTATGTTTTTTATAGAAATAATTAAAAAATGTTTCACGTGAAACATATATTATAATTTTATGCTTTTTTGTATTTGATATTCTAAATTATTTCCCGGGAAATATTATATATCAATGTTTCACGTGAAACATGATATTTTTTTGTGATGTTAGAATTAATATTATTTCCCGGGAAATATTTTTTGTATTTTTATTTCCTGGGAAATATTTTTTCTGTATTTTTATTTCCTGGGAAATATTTTTATATTTATTTATTTCCTGGAAAATAATATTTCCATGTTTCACGTGAAACATCATCTGATATTAATAAATGATTGGTTTAATAATTTTTGATAAGAATTTATAACTTCTTCATTTGAAAATAATTCGTAATGTGCATTACTATTTTGTTTTGAAGAATTGCTAGCACAGTATACTACTCTTTTGATTCTAGATTCATTAATTACTTTTTTACACATTTCACATGGTTCTAGAGTAACATACATAGTACATTCTAATAATCTCCAGTTGTTTATTTTTTTATTAGCCTTAATAATTGCATTGATTTCTGCATGACCTATTGCTGATTTTTTAATTTCTTTATTATTATGTCCTTTTCCAATTATTTTACCGTTTGAATCTACAATAATAGCTCCAACCGGTATTTCTTTAAGATCATATGCTTTTTTTGCTTCTTTTAAAGCTATATTCATATAATAGATATCATTTTTCATATATTTCTCCAAAAAAAATGATGCACATAAATACTAATACCTTAAGGCTGCTACATTCCTGTCCTGACCTGGTTCAGCCGTATTTATTGCATCATCATTATATTACTATAAAATCAGTTATATTTCAATCAATTTTAAATGTTTCACGTGAAACATATTAATTATTCTTGTACTTCTACTGGTTGTTCTTGTTCACTGGTTTCAAAATTATCACTTTCATCTATATCTTCTTCACTATCAAGAATAGCTACTGTTGATACTTTTTGATTATCTTTTAAGTTAATCAATCTAACACCTTGAGTATTTCTTCCTAATTGAGAAATTTGATTTGCTTTAATTCTAATAGTTATTCCTGTATCAGAAACTATTAATACATCTTTTTCTCCAATTATTGCTCTTAATGCAACTAACTCACCATTCTTTTCAGTTTCTTTTAATGTTGAAACTCCTTTGCTTCCCCTATGAGTTAATCTATAATTATCAACTGAAGTTTTCTTACCATAACCATTTTCTGTTACGATCAAGATATCTTCGTTTTCACATACTTCTTCAGATCCAATTACTGAGTCATGTTCTGTAAATTCAATTCCTTTTACTCCAGAACTTCCTCTTCCCATTACACGAATTTCAGTTTCTTTGAATCTTACGGCTTTACCATTGCTAGCTCCAATTATGATCTCCTTAGTACCATCAGTTTTTCTTACAGATACTAATTCATCATCTTCTTTAAGAATAATAGCTTTTTTACCATTATTTCTTATGCTCTCAAATTCAGCAATTTCAGTACGCTTTACTAATCCTCTCTTTGTTGTGAAGAATAAGTATTTATTTTCATCTTCTTTACTAATAGTAATTACAGAAGTTATTCTTTCCTCTTTATCAATTTCAATTAAATTGATAATTGGTAATCCTTTAGATGTTCTTCCATATTCTGGAATTTCATATCCCTTAAGTCTATATACTTTTCCATAATTACTGAATAGCAATACATAATCATGAGATTTAAGAGAAAGTACTTTTTCAGGAAAATCTTCTTCATTAGTTTGAACTCCCTTAATTCCTACTCCACCTCTATTTTGTACTCTAAATGTATCTTTAGGTACTCTCTTTATGTATCCTTTATTTGTTAATGTAATTAAGATATCTTCGTTTGGAATTAATGATTCATCTTCGATATAGTCGATTGCTGTCATATCGATAGCAGTTCTTCTATCATCTCCATATTTCTCTTTAATTTCAAGCATTTCTCTCTTAATAATATCATCTATTCTTTGTGGACTAGCTAAGATATCTTTTAAGTCAGTGATAGTCTTTAAGATTTCTTCTAACTCTTCTTCTATCTTCTCTCTTTCTAATCCAGTTAATCTTCTCAATCTTAATTCTAGAATAGCATCAGCTTGCACTTCACTCAAACTAAAGTTCGACATTAATTTTTCCTTGGCTTCAACATCTGTCTCACTATTTCTGATTATATTTATTACTGCATCTAAGTTGTCTAGTGCTATTTTATAACCTTCTAATATATGAGCTCTTGCTTCTGCCTTTTTAAGATCAAACTCAGTTCTTCTATATATAACTTCACGTTGATAATCAACATATTTTCCAATTATTTCAGTTATATTTAGTGTTTTTGGAGTTCCTTTATCAAGCATTAAGAATATTATTCCAAATGATGTTTGTAAATCAGTATGTTTATATAAATTATTTAAAACTACATTTGGATTAGCTTCTTTTTTAAGAGTAATTACTATTTTAATACCATTTTCAATATTTGTTTCTTCATGGTAATCAGATATTCCATCTAGTACTTTGTCTCTTACTAATTCTGCAATTCTATTTTTTAATTCTAAAGTATTTACTCCATATGGAATCTCAGTAATAACAATTCTATGAGATTTATTATTTTCTTCAATTTCAGCCTTACATCTTATTGTTATTGTTCCTCTTCCTGTTTCATATGCCTTTTTAATACCACTATTTCCTAGTATTATTGCACCTGTTGGAAAATCAGGTCCTTTAATATATTGCATCATTTCGATTGGTGTTATTTCTGGATTATCAATGTAAGCTACACAACCATCAATTACTTCACCTAAATTATGTGGTGGAATATTAGTTGCCATACCTACAGCGATACCCATAGTACCATTTACTAATATATTAGGAAATCTACTAGGTAATACTTCTGGTTCTTTTTCAGTTTCATCAAAGTTTGGAACAAAATTAATTGTTTCTTTGTTGATATCTCTTAGTAATTCTAAGGAAATCTTAGATAAACGTGATTCTGTGTAACGCATTGCTGCTGCTCCGTCACCGTCCATGTTACCAAAGTTTCCATGTCCATCTACTAGCATATATCTGTAGCTGAAGTCTTGTGCCATTCTTACCATAGCTTCATAGATACTTGAATCACCATGTGGGTGATATTTTCCCATAACATCTCCAACAATTCTCGCACTTTTACGATGTTGTTTATCTGGAGTATATCCACTTTCATACATTGAATATAAGATACGTCTATGAACTGGTTTTAAACCATCT
>JAEEZV010000073.1 GCA_016291995.1 Caryophanales bacterium | reverse complement strand
AATGGTACTTGGGTAGTGGCAGATGAAAAAAATAGTAATAATGATTATTTATGGTATAACTATGACAATGCTAATTGGGCAAATGCAGCTGTTATAAAAAGTGGTAATTATAGTGAAGTTGGAACAGTAATTAACGATGATGATGTTTTAGCTTATTATACATGGATTCCTAGATATAGATATAAATTATGGAATGCAACTGAAGAAGTAACAGATAGTTATAATGCTTATGATGAAGGAATAAATATTGTATTTGAATCTGGACTTAGTGGAAGAAGAGCAGATGAAATTAAGAATGATATATATATTACTCATCCAGCATTTGGCGATGATTTAAGAGGTATTTGGGTAAGTAAATATGAACTTAATAATAAAGAAGGTGAATATACAGCATTACCTGGTTTAACAGCTTATACCGGTGGAACACTTGAGTCTTATAAATCTCTTATGACAGGATTAAGTGAAACGTATAATTTAGGTGAAAATGCCAATACACATATGTTGACAAATTTGGAATGGGGTAGCGTAGCATATTTATCACATTCTAAATATGGAGTATGTAAGGGAGATGGCTGCAGTACTATATCTACAAATGGAACTTATGTGGCTGGTTCTGATAAGCAGGATACGACGACAAGAAATGTATATGGTATATATGATATGTCTGGTGGAGCAGGAGAATATATCGACGGATATAGTAATTTAGGAACAGCTACTAGTGAAGTTAAACTTCCTAATGACGATACTTGGTATAAAGGACATGGATTACTTAGTGATAGAGATTATATAATTCGTGGTGGTATCGATAGAGGAATGTATTATTTTGGCGACATTTCAATGGGGTATGTTGAGACTGGTTCGCGTTCAGCAATTACAAGCAAATAAAAAATCTTGAAATTTCAAGATTTTTTTCATTATATTATAGATTTTTTGGTTTATTTTTGGTAAAATAAATATGAATAAGGTGATAGAATGTCAGAGAGTGATTTTAAACAAGTAATTAAAGAAATATGTGCTAGTATGGAGAAGAAAGGCTATGATCCAGTGAATCAGATTGTAGGTTATCTAATAAGCAATGATTTGGGTTATATTCCTGACTTTGACGATAACAGAAATAGAATTGCAGAATTCGATCGTACGGTTATCCTAGAGTACATGTTAAAAGATTATTTAAAATGAGATATTTAGGACTTGATTTAGGAAGCAAAACATTAGGACTTGCTATTAGTGACAGGACAAATACAATTGCTTCCGTGTATGATACGCTTCATTTTAATGATGAAAATTATGAAAGTTTAATATCACCACTAAAAGATATTGTTTTAAAAGAAGATATTACTACACTTATTTTGGGTTTACCCAAAAATATGAATAATACTCTTGGAGATAGAGCATTAATAACATTAGATTTTAAAAAAATGTTGGAAGAAAAACTGGATATAGAAGTTTTGATGGAAGATGAAAGACTTACATCAGTAATATCAAATAATGTGTTAATTAGTGCAAATGTTTCAAGAAAAAAAAGAAAGAAAAAAGTGGATGGAATGGCAGCCGTAATTATACTTCAAGGATATTTAGATAAGATAGGTGATAAAAATGAATGAAAAGAAAAAATTTATGATTTTGGATGACAAAGGAAAACAAGTAGAATGTGAACCATTATTTACATTTGAATCAGAAGAAACAAAGAAACAGTATGTTGTATATACGGATAATTCTCTTGATAAAGCAGGAAATGTTAGAGTTTTTGCATCAATATACAATGTCACTGATAAGGGTGGAGAATTACTTCCTATAAAGACAGAAAAAGAATGGAAAATAATTGAGACAATTATTGAGTCAATCCAAGAAGAAAGTAATAAAACTGGTGCTTAATAATGAAGAAGTATAAGATTATTGTTATAATTCTAGCTATTTTATTAGCGGGAATTTTCCTTGTGGGTTTTTTCTATAATTATCAAATATCTCCAGTATCTAGAGATAGTGAAAAAGTAGTTGTCGAGATAAAAGAAGGGACAATTGCTTCAATTGGAGAAACGTTATATCAGAATGATTTAATTAGAAATACATTTATTTTTAAAGTATATGTTAAAATGAATAAAGTTACTTCTTTAAAAGCATCAACTTATGAACTTAATAAGAATATGAGTTTAAAAGAAATAATTGATGTTTTGGAGGAAGGAAATAGTTATAATCCTAATGAAATAAGAATAACATTTAAAGAAGGATTAAATGTTAGAAAGATTGCTAAAATTGTCGATGAAGAAACAAATAATAGTTATGACGATTTTATGGAATTAATGAATGATAGTGAATATATTGATTCATTAATAAAAGAATATTGGTTCTTGACTGATAGTATTAAAAATAGTAAAATATACTATCCGTTAGAGGGATATTTATTTCCTAATACATATGCATTTTCTAGCAAAGATGTAACACCTAAAGAAATTGTTACAAAGATGTTAGATGAAATGGGTAAACAATTAGAAAAATATAAAGATAAAATTGAAGCTAGTGATTTCAATATTCATGAATTACTTACTTTAGCATCTATTGTTGAACTTGAAGGGGCTACAGCTGATGATAGAGCATCTGTTGCGGGAGTATTTTATAATCGTGTTAAAGATGGTTGGGTACTAGGTAGTGATGTTACGACATATTATTATTTGAAAATAGATGATTTTAAGACATCACTTAATGGCAATAAGAATTTATATACATGCGATAATGCATACAATACAAGATGTACGTCATTTGTTGGGTTACCAGTAGGACCGATATCTAACCCTGGTACAGAATCAATTGATGCGACAATTAATTATACAAAACACAATTACTATTATTTTGTAGCTGATTGTAAAGGTAAAACATATTTAAGTAAAGATTCAACGGAACATTATAATACAATATATAGATTAAAAGATGAAAATAATTGGTGTGTATAGAGGTTACTTTGTGTAACCTCTCTTTTAAGGAGACTAATATGATAGAAAAGATTGAAGAGTATGCACATATCAATAGGATACCTATTATGCAAAAAGATGGTATTACTTATTTGTGCAATTTAATTAAAGAAAATAATATTAAAAACATTTTAGAAATAGGTTCAGCTATTGGATATTCAGCAATTAAAATGGCATTAGTTAATGAAGATATACATGTTACAACTATCGAAAAAGATGAAGAAAGATACAATATTGCTGTTAACAATATTAGAGAATTTAATTTAGGCGGTAGGATAAATATTATT
>JAEEZV010000072.1 GCA_016291995.1 Caryophanales bacterium | reverse complement strand
TTATCAAATGTAATAATTTTAATTTTTGGTCTATCCATAACTCCCGTAGCTTTAAATAATCCAAAATATGTAACAGCAGCTGCTTTAGTACCCTTTTCATTAAAATCAATATGTGTTTTATGAATAGCATCACTTACATATAGACCTTGCATATCTAATTTTGTCATATCTTCTTTAGATATTATATTAGTAAAATCTGCATCTTTTGTAAATGCTAACTTAACACCTAAATTCTCTAAAACATCCATAAAATCATCTAAATCATATGAATATTTAAATCTAGGTATTGCTACTTGTATTTCTAAATCACTTGATCCAGGAATTAAACTATTGTCTATTTGATTTAGTTTATCAAATGTTAAATTGTTTATATACTCTCTAAGATCTCCATTAGGTAATATTGCTAAGAATTCCAAACTTTTACCATCTTCACTAACATTACCATCTTTATCATACTTCTTATATTGCATAACAATGCCTTCTGCATCATCCAAACTAAAATATTTATACACATCACTTTTAGCACTATTATGCATCATTTCAACATTTACTTTTTTACCATTCTCCTTAGTAAATTCATCACTTACTGTTGATATACATTCAAATTCATTTTCCCATTCAACATCTATAGCTAACGCATTGGCAAGTCCAAGTACAAAATCATCATCCATTTTATTTAGTATCTTATCTATCATTTTATATGTTTTGTCAGATACCCAATCATTAATTACTTTTGGACTCTTAAATTCATCATATAGTATTTCCGCATTATAATTATTCTTTAGTGTATTGGTATACTCTTTCTTAATATATTCTTTATATATATCTCTAATAAACGCTGCATTGGCAACTCCAATTCTATCTTTCACAATAACATTAGAGATTTCTCTATCCCCAATAACTTTATCTATTTCTTCTTTTGTAAGTCCATCTGCTCCCGTTTTTAAAAGATTAAGCGCCATTTCTACAGAATATGGACTAACCAAATAATTATCTAACCTATTACTATTAACTAATTTAACAAAATTTAAACTAAAATCATTTCCCATATTAACATCAATTCCTGGTATCTCCTCTCTATTTTCTCTGGTATGATAATATATACCAAGAAAAATAAATAAAATAACAATAAATAAAAGTAAAGCTTTTTTCATATTCTACCTCCACAATAAGTATAACACATTTTTTAAAATGCATATACTTAATTAGGTGATTATATGATTTTAAATATACTAAGTTATTTAGCACATAACCTCATGTTTTTTACAGGTGCATATTCCAATAATGTATTTCCTGATAAATTATCAGAAAAAGAAGAAAAAGAACTTATTCAAAAAATGAAAGAAGGTAATAAAGATGCTAGAAACAAACTAATCGAACATAACCTTAGGCTAGTAGCCCATATCGTCAAAAAATTTGAAACAACTAGAGATGATGTCGATGATCTAATTGGTATTGGTACAGTTGGCTTAATTAAAGGCATCGATACCTATAAAGACAACAATAAAGTAAAACTAGGCACATATGCTGCCAAATGTGCCGAAAATGAAATACTAATGTATTTTAGATTAGACAAAAAGAACAGTAAAAATGTTAGTCTATATGAAGAAATTAGTTATGATAAAGAAGGTAATAAAATAACTATTATGGATATGCTCAAAACTAATGACATTGATTATGCCGATGAATTATATAAAAAAGATAATATAAAATTGTTAAATAAATATCTTAACATTTTAAATAAAAGAGAAAGAGAAATAATTGAAGCTAGATATGGATTAAATAATAAAGATGAACATACTCAAAAAGATATTGCTAAAAAATTACATATATCTCGTAGTTATGTATCAAGGTTAGAAAAAAGAGCCACCACTAAAATACTTAGAGAATTTATGAAAAACGAGGAAAATAATTGACATAAACCTAACTTTATAGTAGAATTATAAAGTGTAATTTGAGGAGGGATATCATGGCAACAAAAGTAACAAGTAAAAAAAGTAAAAGTGTTAACAATAGACCTAACTGCTTAAAAATAACTAAAAGAGTTCAAAAGGTTAATTTACAAACAGTAACTACTGCTGATGGTAAGAAAGTAAAAACTAGTGCTAGAGAAGCTAGAAGTATGAAAAAGAACAGCAAATAAAAAGTGCATTTAATGCACTTTTTTTCTTACTTATTTGATATGTATTTATAATAGTTACTATTAACTATCATTCTACTTATTGCTACCCTATTATTGACAATACCATTTATCATATCGACATATCCTTCAGGTATATCATCAGTTTTAGCTACAAATTTTCTACTTGCAGCATAATAAGTACCCTTATTAGTAACCCAAGATTTATCTTTAAATATTGCTATTCCCTCATTAGAACTTAAAATATCTTTACCCATAAACAATCTTGAATCGTATTTAACACCAAATAGATTGTATACTGTAGGCATAACATCGATACTCATACCAACTTTAGGAACATTTACTTTTTTCATCTTACTATTATAGATAATTAAATTATTACTATTAGCTTCAATTAACGTATCCCTTTGATATGTTGATAGCATATTAATATAATTAATTGGTAAATTATATGGATAATGATCAGCAAGTAGTACAATTACCGTATTATCTAATTTTCCTGCTTCTTCTAACTTTTTAAGAAGTAATTCCATTGCCCTATCAAGTTCTATTTGTGTAGCAAGATATCCTCTTACCTCTTCAGGATAATCTAGATCATCAACTAAACTTCTATTTTTTCTTGCCATGTTGTTTTCATTATATGTGTAATAGAAGTGTCCAGATACCGTCATATAATAAGCCAAGAATGGTGTATCGCTATTGATATAATCACTAACCGTAGCATCGATCATTTCAACATCACTCTGTGGCCACAAATTACAGTTAATTCTCTTTTCCATTCCATTATAACAACCTTGGAAATTATTAAATCCTTGACTTGCTAAATAAACATTTCTATCTTGGAAATAAGCACTATTATTATGATATGCGTATGTATTATAACCAAGTCCCTTGAATGTATTAGCTATTCCATATGGATAACTAGCCCATCCACCTCTCCAAGAAGATAATATTGAATTATCTGCATATAAGCCCGTTAATGCTTGGAATTCTCCACCTATTGTTGATAAATTATTAGATGTATAGAAATTTTCAAAGAAGAATCCATCATGAACCATCTTATATAATGTTGGTGTAAGTTCTTCAGAAACAGCTATCTCGTTAAAGCTTTCTGCTACGACATATATTAAATTCATTCCTTCAAACATACCTGTATATTTATTTTGCTTACTACCTAAATCACTTTGCATATAATTATTAATCGTAGCAATCTCTCCAGATCCACCACTAAAATCTAAATCCAAATAATTATAATCATATTCAAATACTTCATTTTCATCATCTACTGGTGTAGACACAACATCTACTATCTTCTCATTAATACCAAATATAAATCTATGTATATCTAGCATTGTAGCAGCCGGTATACCTAAATGTTCTATATTTAGTGATACATTATTTGTTTCAAAATATAGATTATATGTTGAACCAGTACCTCTAGGTTGAATAAATATATTACCAATATATATACCTGTTGTAATAAGTAATAATACTAAACATATTATTATTTTTTTCAAACTAAAACGGTCATATTTTATCTTCTTTTTAAATATTAAAAGTAATAACATTGGTACAAAGAAAAGTATAATTACATGGAGATTAACTAATATTGATATAACAATACTTTTACCAAACTCCAATACTTGACCAGTCTGTCTAAATAAAGCCACTGAAAAAGGCGTAACAAACACTTTATAGAATACATAGTATAAACTATACCAAAACCAAATAACAATATAGAAAATATATGTTAATATCTTATTTACTTTCTTATTAAATAGACTAGTAATTAATGTTACCACGCATGCATTAACTAGTGCAAATAGTACCATGTTAATAATTGATGTTCTAAGATAACTATCATATGCAAATAAATTAAATACCATATCTAAATATAATAATGATAATAAAACATATAAATATTTTTTTAACTTCATAACTTCACCTACTCAAAATACATT
>JAEEZV010000071.1 GCA_016291995.1 Caryophanales bacterium | reverse complement strand
TTTGATTATTGATTCAGCTAATAATTTATAATCTTCTGGAGGATATAACAATCCTGATTCATTATCTGTAATCATTTCTTTTATTCCAGTATTTGAACTTGCAACTATTGGTAATTCTGTTAATAATTCTTCCATCGCTACATATGGTAAATTATCAAATAGTGATGGTATTACTCCTATTCTTGCATTATTAAAATATTCATTTAACTTTTTATTATCTATTGGACCAGTAAAATCTATATATTTATGGTATTTTTCAGGTATTGATTTTAATATTTCTTCTTTTTGGTTTGCTCCATTTTTATTTTTAGTTGAATAATTACCTATTAATTGAAATTTTATTTTTTCATCTTTTAAAGTATCTATAACAATTGGAATTGCTTTGGCTAGTATAAAAACACCTTTTCTTCTCTCCACGCTACCACAGAATAAAATTGTATTGGATTGATGGCTATTCTTTGTTGGGTAGAAATCATATATATTTGCTGGATTACCTATTACTTCAATCTTTTCATAGTTTTCTATTTCATGATATTTTGGCATAAGTTTTTTCAATAAATTGGAACAGCATGTTATTTTATCAGCATTCATTAATACAGAATTTTCTGTTTTTATTATTAAATTATGTAATTTTATTGGTAATTTAATATTATTTAAAGAAGACCATATTTTGTACGAAGTGTGTAGTTTTACTACTACTGGAATTTTTCTTCCTTTTAAGAATTCAATTATTTCACCTGAAAACTCTGGTGTTTCAATTATATCTATTTTATTCTCTTTATCTATTTTATAAATTGTTTCTTTTACTTTCTTTCTATATGATAAAAAGGTATCTATTGTTTCCACATCTCTTCTTGTATGTAATCTTATAATATGAATATCATTCTCATGATAATCGTAATCATCCTTATCTGTTCCGCATATTACAGTTACTTTGTTATTTAATTTAGCAAGTGATTTTGCCAATAAAAATTGATAAGTTGAAATGCCTCCAAAGCTTGTATCAATAGGATATTCAATCCCTACTAAACATATATGCATATTATCCCTCTTTTTGGTTGAATTAATTACTTTTAATTCTTGTTAAAACTTTTTGATAAGTTTCCATTTCATTGGTCTCATCTGTGTAAATTAAACAATCACTATTGTTCTTTACTATTTCAAAATACTTATTATAATCATCTATTGCTGCTCGTATTCTTATTAATAATTCTTCATAAGAATGTTGTCTGTTTCTTTCTGAATAATATCTATCTTTCATTGAATCCTCTATGTTTCGAAAAGTTAAAGTTATTAATAGTTTTTCATATTCTAATAATAAATATTTATATATATCCTTATATGAAATACTTAATATTACATTATCTGCTTTATTATAACAATTGTTAAAGTCTTCTTTTAAGATTCCATACATTCTATCATGCATACCTGAAGATATTAATAATTCATCGCGATTTAATAATGTATTATAATCATCTATTGATACATATCTATAAAATCCTGGTTCGTCATCTATTCTTTTTTCTCTAGTGGTAATATGTCTTGGGGTAACATAATTGTGATCTGTTTTAAGATGTTTTATAAGGGTGGTTTTACCTGAATATGCTGGTCCTGTAATTGCTATTAACCTTGCCATTTTTATTTCTTTATTACTTTTGCTAATGGAGATAAGTCTTTCATTTTTAAATTTGCTGGTTTATACCAATTAGCTCCCAATGAATCTAATCCATCAGCATCTTTTTTTATTTTCTTAAAATCTGATTTTTTAATTTTTACATCATATATAATTGCGATATGTTGCAAGTCTTCTTTGTGTGTTTCGTCTAAATCCCAAACTACGTAATTTGTCACGATTTGCTTTAATTTAAATTTATTAATTCTTAATCCAATTTCTTCTTCAAATTCTCTTTTTAATGTTTCATCTGCTGTTTCACCATATTCAATTCCACCGCCTGGTAAATCAAATTGTCCTTTATATGCTCCTCTTGCCTTTTTTATTAATAATACTTCTCCTTCATCATTATATACAATGCCATAACATCCAACGTGTTTGCTTTTGAAAATTTCCATTATACCATCTCCTTTTTCTTATTGTATAATATCATAAATTATTAAAAAAATAAATGTATTTATTTATAATAGCATATAAACTAATTAGTTTTTTTGATATTTTTTTGTTTATATATTAAAAAGACTAGTTACCTAGTCTTTTATACTTTAATTATTTATTGCTTCTTGCTTTAATTGCAGCTTGTGCCACACCAATGTTAGGGATGACCAAGACTAAAATGATTAATCATGTTTTAAAATTCTTATTGGAGTTTTTGCTAATTGCATCTCCTCTAAATTATCACTTATCACGCCATTACAACATTCATCAATTATTTGAGTATATTCTTTCATTCCTTCCAATTCTTTTTCTACTCTACACATTGAACATCCTATAATGATACTATCATATTTTTCATTCATATATCCTAATTGTCCCTGAAGAAAAATACTGATTAAATAATCTACATATTTGTCATATGTTTCCAACACCGGAGTTTTTACGAACAAATCCTCAGAATCAATATTATATTTTTCAAAAACTTCTTCAATTCTTGAAACTTGAAATGACAAATCATTAGGTTTTAAAGATATTTCCTTTAATCCATTTTTATACATATTTAAATAAATGGCTCTTAGCAATTGCTTAACATTCATTGTTACTTTTCCTCCATAAAGTTAATTTGTTACTTATTATATCAAAAAAGACTAGTTATTACTAGTCTTTTAATTACTTTTTATTAGCCAAATTTGCTTGTGCAGCAGCTAGTCTAGCAATTGGTACTCTGTATGGAGAACAAGATACATAGTCAAGTCCTACTTTGTGGCAAAATTCTATTGAAGATGGTTCTCCACCGTGTTCACCACATATACCTAAATGTAGATCTGGTCTTGTTTTTCTTCCTAATTTTGCTGCCATTTCAACTAGCTTTCCTACACCATTTTGGTCTAGTCTTGCAAATGGATCTGATTCATAAATCTTATTTTGATAATAAGCATCTAAGAATTTACCAGCATCATCTCTTGAGAAACCAAATGTCATTTGAGTTAAATCATTAGTACCAAATGAGAAGAATTCAGCTTCTTCAGCTATTTCATCAGCAAGAAGGGCTGCTCTTGGTATTTCAATCATTGTACCAATATGATATTGAATGTCAGAATTCTTTTCTTTTTTAACTTGTTCTGCTGTTTCAATAATTATATCTTTAACAAATTTTAATTCTTTCTTTTCACCAACTAATGGTACCATTATTTCTGGAACAATCTTAATGTTTTCTTCTTTTGATACTTCAATAGCTGCTTCGATTAAGGCTCTAGTTTGCATTTTAGCTATTTCTGGATAAGTTACAGCTAAACGGCATCCTCTATGTCCCATCATAGGGTTAAATTCATGTAATTCATCTATCTTGTTCTTTAAGTGTTCTACACTTACATTCATATCTTTAGCTAGTTGTTTAATATCTTCTTCTTCAGATGGTAAGAATTCATGTAGTGGTGGATCAAGATATCTTACTGTCATAGGTAATCCATGAAGTTCTTTATACATTGCTTTAAAGTCACCTTTTTGGAAAGGAATAAGTTCATTTAAAGCTGCTTCTCTTGCTTCCACTGTTTCTGATAGAATCATCTTTCTAATTTTTGGTATTCTATCTTCTTCGAAGAACATGTGTTCTGTTCTACATAATCCGATACCTTCAGCACCTAGTTCAACGGCTTTTTTAGTATCTCTTGGGTTATCGGCATTAGTTCTAACTTGTAGTTTTCTAAACTTATCTGCCCACTCCATTATTCTTCCAAAGTTTCCTGATACGGTAGCTTCAACTGTTTTAATATCGCCTTTATATATTTTACCAGTAGATCCATCAAGTGAGATATAATCTCCTTCGTGGAATGTATGACCACCTAAAGTAAATTCTTTAGCACTTTCATTAATAGTAATTTCACCACAACCTGATACGCAGCAAGTTCCCATACCACGTGCAACAACGGCTGCATGGCTTGTCATTCCGCCACGTACAGTAAGTACTCCTTGGCTTGCTACCATACCTTCGATATCTTCTGGAGTAGTTTCTAGTCTTACAAGAATTACTCTTTCTCCTTTGCCACCTTTTCCGTGTTTCTTGGCTTCTTCAGCAGTAAAGTATACACGTCCTGCAGCAGCACCTGGACTAGCTGGTAATGCTTCACCGATTACTTCGCCAGCTTTTAGGGCTTTATCATCAAACATTGGGTGTAACAATTGATCTAAGCTTTTAGCATCAATTCTTGAAATAGCTTCTTCTGGAGTAATCATTCCTTCATCAACTAAATCGCAAGCGATATTGATGGCTGCTCTGGCAGTTCTCTTGCCATTTCTTGTTTGTAAGAAATATAGTTTTCCTTCTTGAATTGTAAATTCCATATCTTGCATATCTTTATAGTGTTCTTCAAGTTTATTAGCTATTTCCATAAATTCTTTATAACATTCTGGTAAATCTTCAGCTAATTTTGTAATTGGTTGTGGTGTTCTAACACCAGCAACAACATCTTCTCCTTGAGCATTAATTAGGTATTCACCATAAATACCTTTTTCTCCAGTACTTGGATTACGGGTAAACGCTACACCAGTACCTGAAGTATCTCCCATATTACCAAAGACCATGGCTTGAACATTGACAGCTGTTCCCCAATCACCAGGAATATCATTCATACGACGATATACGATAGCTCTTGGATTATCCCATGAACGGAATACTGCTTTAACGGCACCCATAAGTTGTACTTTGGCATCTTGTGGGAATTCTTCGCCGTTCATATTTTCTTTATAAACTTTCTTAAATCTTTTAACTAGTTCTTTTAGATCATCAACAGTAAGTTCTGTATCGTACTTAACACCTTTCTCTTCTTTAATTTCATCGATAATCTTTTCAAAGAAAGATTTAGGTACTTCCATAACAACATCAGAGTACATTTGAATAAATCTACGATAACTATCGTATGCGAATCTTGGATTACCAGTCTTTTTAGCAAATCCTTCGACTGATTCATCATTAAGTCCTAGATTCAATATTGTATCCATCATACCAGGCATACTAGCTCTAGCACCAGAACGAACAGATACTAGAAGTGGATCATTAGTATCTCCGAATTTCTTTCCTTGTAATTTTTCTAATTCAGATAGAGCATCAAAAATTTGTTTTTCAATTTCATCTGAAATCTTTTTACCACAATTATAATACTCAGTACAAGCTTCTGTGGTAACTGTAAATCCTTGAGGTATTGGTAAGCCTAAAACTGTCATTTCGGCTAAATTAGCACCTTTACCACCAAGTAAATTACGCATGTTTGCATTTCCTTCTTTAAATGCATAAACATATTTCATATTATCATTTCCTTTCTGCCACTTTAAATAATACCAAAAATATGTATATTTATCAATAAAAAGACAAGTTGTTTACACAAAAAAAGATAGTTATTTATAACTATCCATGTTTACTTTCTTTAAAAGTTTCTTACGACACTTTCTACACATTGATACATATGTTACTTCTTCTTCACCATCAATGGCTACTTGATTACCAGTAAAGACTGGTTTACCATTAATGAATCTAACATTTCTAGTAGCTCC
>JAEEZV010000070.1 GCA_016291995.1 Caryophanales bacterium | reverse complement strand
TTTAATTTTATATCCTTTAACATTAGTTCTATTTAGTAAAAACTTTTTATATGCGGTATATGTTTTTACAACTCTTTCTTCTAATTCGCTTATTCTTTCTCTTTCTTTCATTCCAAAACCTACCTATACTTATTATTTTTTTCTAATTCCCTTTGAATATCCTTTTCTTTTAAGACCTCTCTTTTATCATAATTCTTTTTACCTTTACATACACCTAGAGCTACTTTAGCATGACTACCTTTAAAATATATTTTTAATGGTATTAAAGTATAACCTTCAAGTTCTACTTTATTTTTTAACTTTAAGATTTCACTCTTATTTAGAAGTAATTTTCTTGTTCTTGTTTCATCATGATTAAATCTATTTCCTTGCTCATATGAAGAAATATGAGTATTAAGTAAAAAGACTTCATTATTCTTAACGATAGCATAACTATCTTTAATATTACACTTACCATTTCTTATTGATTTTATTTCGGTACCACTAAGGACAATGCCTGCTTCATAAGTATCTATAACAAAATAATTATGATTAGCTTGTCTATTTATAATTTCCATATTTATGCCCCCAATGCTTTGGTAGTAATTCTTTCATCATCACTTTTAATAACGTTAGCATATGTATTATATACACTCTTATAACTTGGTAAATAATCACTAATAGCTGGATTAGAGAATGGAATTACTTTAAATCTACTCCAGTTTGTATAGTATGTATATATTAAATCATTTTCAACATTATCTATTTTAATAGTTGTTTCACCATTATATGTAATTTTAGTTATTTTAAGTGATGTCATAAGTCCTACCATACATTTATAGTTATAACAAGAACCTTGATTTTGATATTGAGCTGATATGAAATTACCAAGAGAATATATTACTAAAGTTTTATCAATATATTCAACTGGTTGAATTACATGAGGATGAGTTCCAATAATGATGTCTACCCCATTTTCTGCAAGAAATTTAGCCATATCTCTTTCATAATTTGTTGGAGTATGAGTATATTCAACACCCCAATGCATAGCTACCATTAAAACGTCTACTTTATCTCTTATGGCTTTTATATCAGATAAGACAGTTTCTTTATAATTTTGATATCTTGTATCATATTCTGGATTATTAACACCACTAGTGTTAGTTGGCCATACATTTACTAGATAAGAATTAGATACCGGCATACCATTTGTACCATAAGTATAATTTAACATAGCATACTTAATATCATTTACGGTTAATACTTTTGTTTCTATTTCTTTTTTCTCTTCTTCAGAACTATAACTACCAACAGCTTGAACATTTTCTTGTTTATTCCAATATTCTCTTGAACTAACGACAGCGTTCTTACCTCTATCAACGGTATGATTAGTAGCTAGACTTACTAGATTAAATCCCGCATCAATCATGGCATCTCCCACATCTTGTGGAGAATTAAAGGTTGGATAATCAGACAATCCTAAACTTGTTCCACCAAGAATTGTTTCTTGATTATAATAAGCAATATCGTAATGATCTTTTACTACTTCTTTAATATATGATATTTGTGGTTTAAAGTCATACCCTTTATAATTAGCTAATCTGTTAGCATCTCTATAGACACTACTATGGATTAGCGCATCTCCTACCATGACCATTGTTGCTTCATTAATTACAGGTCCTGGGATTGGTTCATATGTAGGAGCATTTTTATCTTTTAGATATTTAATACCACTATATGCGCCAAGAGCTAATAATTCGATAATTAAAACAAGTATTAAAATAGGTATTATTTTTAATTTTCTTCTTTTAACTCTTCTTTTTGTTTTTCTTTTTATCCTTCTCATTTGATACACCTTCACTCGACATTATTTATTTTAAGTTAAACCAAGCTAATTGTCAATACAACTAACTAGCTAAAGGTACGGTTTTTATTCTTTCATCGTCACTATTTATGATATTAGCATAATTATTATATACTTCTTGATAATTAGGTAAATATTCAGCTATTTTTTCATTAGAAAATGGAACAACTAAATAATTGCTATGATTCTTATTATAGGTATAAATTAATTCGTTCATAACATTATCTATTTTAATACCATCAGTAGTTTTAGTAATTTTAAGACTACTTAGTAAACCAATATTACATTTATAATTAGTACATGAATCACTCGTCTGTGATGATATAAAATTACCTAGGGAATAGAATACTAATGTATTATTAATATATTCAATTGGTTCTATGACATGAGGATGAGTCCCAATAATAATGTCTACCCCATTTTCAGAAAGAAAATTAGCCATTTCTTTTTGTTTAGCAACTGGTGTATGTGTATATTCAATACCCCAGTGCATAGCAACGATTAAGACATCTACTTTATCGCGTAATTTTTTTATATCATTTGAAACATTTTCTTTATATCCTTCATAATTATTATTTACATCCCATAAATTGACTAAATAATTTTCGCCATTAGGAACTTTTATACCATTCGTACCATAGGTATAATTTAATACGCCATATGTAATATTATTTTTAGTAAATACCCGACTTTCTAACAATTCTTTTTCTTCAGATGAACTATAACTACCAATAGCATATATTCCTTCTTTGCTATTCCAATAATTTCTAGAATTAATGATAGCTTTTTTTCCTCTATCTAAAGTATGATTGGTAGCCAAACTTACAATATCAAAGCCAGCATCAATCATGGCATCTCCCACTTCATATGGAGAATTAAAACTGGGATAACTGGATACGCCAATATCACTGCCGCCTAAAATAGTTTCTTGATTATAATAAGCTAAATCATAATCTTTTATTTTTTCTTTAATTAGTGTTAAGTATGGTTTAAAATCATAACCATCATCTCTTTTAGCATCATTATAAAGCAAATCATTAATTAAGGCGTCTCCCGCCATAACAAGAGTGATACTATCTTCTTTAGGAGAAATAGTTTCTTCTTTAGGACTAGAAAAAGTACTGTTTTTATTAGATAATTTAACAGTACTAATTATAGCTATGATAATTAAAATTAGAAAAATACTAATGTTCTTTATCTTTAGTTTCCTTCTTCTTTTTTTCATTATTATCAGCACCCACTATTTCAAAATCAATTTGGGAAGTATCTTTATTAGCTCCGATACATTTTACAGTTACACTATCACCATACATATATCTAGTT
>JAEEZV010000069.1 GCA_016291995.1 Caryophanales bacterium | reverse complement strand
TTGTATTTAAAGACAATGGGCTTTAATCCAATACCATTATCATTAGATGATTACTTCTTAGAAAGAGAAGAAACACCTCTTAATGAAAATGGTAAATACGATTTTGAAAGTCTTAGAGCAATCGATATCAAATTATTTAATAGTCAAATAGCTAAATTATTAAAAGGTAGTAAAGTAGTAACTCCAACGTTTAATTTTATTACAGGTAAAAAAGAATATCATAAAACAATTCAAATGCAAGAACATGATATCTTAGTAATTGAAGGATTGCATGCTTTATCTGAAGAAATATTAAAAGAAATACCAAAGAGTAAGAAATTTAAAATATATATTTCACCATTAGTATATCTAAATATTGATGATGATAATAGAATTAATCTAACAGATATAAGACTACTTAGAAGAATGGTAAGAGATAATCGTACAAGAGGATATGGACCATCAAATACCTTAGCTAGTTGGTCAGAAGTAAGAAGTGGTGAAGAAAAATATGTCTTCCCATACCAAGATAGTGCTGATGTCGTATTTAATACATTTTTAGCCTATGAATTGCCAGTCATGAAAGTATATGCACTACCTTTACTATATCAAGTAAAAGTAGATGATCCAGAGTACTTAACTGCTCTTAGATTAATAAAATTATTAGATATGGTATTACCACTACCAAGTGATGATGTACCATCATTATCCATTCTAAGAGAATTTATTGGTAAAGGATATTTTGAATAAAAAAAGAAGATTAACTCTTCTTTTTTAATTTAGAATAGATAGCATATACTGGTTTATTAATAACTAGTAATAGTTCTGTTGGATATTCAACAATATTACCTCCAAAACCTATCTTATATTTATATATTCCGTCGTATTTATTTCCTTTTTCATAATATCTATTGTATATTTCACCAAGATTAAATATCCTATAACCTTCATTAAAATACTTCTTAATAATAGCCCATTTAAGAACATGAGTTGAATGAATAGTACGATATTCTTCGTTGTATCCATCGATAAGAAAATATACTTCATGATTATTCTTAATGACAATACTAGTACCGATAATAATATCATCTTTATATACTTGATTTAATGATATTGCATGATTAAGTAATAACTTATATTTTTCTAAAGTACTATCTGATGTAATCTTTTTATTTAATAATCTTTCATCTACCTTACCATGATTATTTCTAATCTTTTCATGTATCTTTTCATTCTTTTCTGCTTCTTTTTCATATAATTCCTTAGACTTAACTAAATAAGTATGTGGATTCAAAGTAGCAAAGAAAATATTCATTTGATTATCATTACTATTATATACTCTTTGTAAGTTTTCATAATATGATAAATTCTTATTTACTTTCTTCTTAAATATCTCATAAGCTTTACTAATATCTTTGGGAGAACCTTTAATTAATTTAACTCCAATATTCAAAGCATCCTTAATATTTCTTTTAGTATTTCTATTAAAACCATTATAAATATCAAATAGACTATCATTACTTTCAATAATAATATCATATTTTTCAAAATCATTCGTATATCCTAAAGATTTATAATCCAGTCTAATTAAATTATTAGTAACTCTATCATTATCTAAGATAACAACATTCTTTTTATTATATACCTTTTGTTTATACATTGGATTAGTAATTAAGTAAGTAACACCTTCACGTTTTAAATATAATTTTAATTCTTCAGTAAATATTCTGACTAAATCAAAATCATTATAATCTATTAAAAATCCATTCGGAGCAATAGCTTCTTTTACCATTGGTGATATATTATTAATAATTAGTAATGCTGCTGCATGTACATTATCATTATCATCAAGTAAACCTAAAAATAGTTTCTTTTTGCCAAAGTTTCTTGCTAACATTGAATATTCAATAGTCTGACCAAAATTTCTTTTACTATGAACGTTAGAATAGTTTCTATATTGTGTCTGTGTTAAATTAACTATTTTCATACTATTCCTCCTTCCAGAGTTGTTATTATAACACATATTTACATAAAAATAAAGCAAAAGGTACATTAGTAGGGTACCTTCTGGTAATATCAGCAATATATACTTGTATATATCCCAAAAATATGTTAGTTTAAATATGGTGATTATATGTGTGGCAAAGAGATAATGGCTGCCTATCTAAGATCATTAAATAATAAAAATAAACTAATAAAACTCTTAAAAATATTTTTTGGATATAAAGATATTAAAAAAGATAATTATTTAGTTCGATTATATGAAGATGATGATAGGGTAGTAATGGATATTTATGATAATATAAATGATAATAGATTTAATAGATATATATTTGATTTTAAAAATACTTTAGGAATTATTGTAAGAGAATATCGTACTAATGTATATATAACTGAAATATATATAAGAACGATTAATAAGACTAATAAATTAATCTTAAAGTTTGCTTATATCTTTAAATTAAAAGATGAAGAAATGAATGGATATGCTAAGAACATCTTACCAAAAGAACTATTAACCCCTCTATTAGATATAATAAAAAAGCCTATTTAATAATAGGCTTATATTTATATTCTCTCTCTATTAGATCTTTATTATTAGTAATTAATGCATATACACATGTCGATTTAAATTCAATATCTAAAACATTTGATACATTAGGTTTATATCCATCAAATACAGGTATTCCCATATTTTTCTTAATACTATTTAAATATTTTCTTCCTCTTTTATTAAAACCCATAATACGAAGATAAGTATCATAATTATTATCTTCTTTTTTAATACCTAGTAAAATGTGAATTAACATTCTTTTAATCTTATTATAAGTATATCTTTTAGTCTTAATCTTATTAATTAATTCATCTAAATCATGAGAATTTCTTATACTTTTAATTATTCTATTATGAATACCTTCATCTACCGTTAAATAATCCCCTAAATTTTCGCTATATAGCGTAATTATATAAAGTAGGTAATTGTATATATCATTATCATTAATAGGCTTATTTAGGCATTTTTGGGTACTTTTAGGGACATATTTACTAATATCTTTATTATTTCTATATAATTCTCTAATTAAACTAGCCGGAAGTATCTCGTTATTAATATCTTTACTATGATAATCATTAGTTCTTTTAATAGATATTGGTTCGATATTATAATTATTTCTTTTAATTTCTTTAATATAAGATAGTGCAAGTAAATCATTAGGTTCGCTAATCATTTTATTAGTTAAATCATATAAAGCCTTACTCATTGCTGTAGGATAGTTAATCCCTTTATCTAGATACATCTTAACCAACTTATCATATTTACTATTATGTAGTTGCGTATCAGCCAGTAATTCTAAATCTGAAACATTATCTGATTCACTACCAAATATAAGTGTATCTATTCCCAAATTATTTAATATATTAATACTACCATATGCAAACATATCAGATGCTTGTGTAGCATATAAAGTAGGTAACTCAACGACGATATCAATATTATTATCTAAACATATCTCTGCTTTATCCCATTTGTTTAGTATAGATATTTCTCCACGTTCCGTAAAATTAGTACTAACTATTGCTATGATAATAGAATCTGGATATAATTCTTTAATCTTATCAATCTGATATTTATGTCCTAAATGAAAAGGATTATATTCAGCTATTACACCAATTATCTTCATTATTTAGCCTTCTTTTTATTTCCTATAATAGTAATAAATATCGTTAAATAAGCTATTGCTAATAAAACAGCACCAACTATATCGGTAAAATAATGAACTCCTAAATATATTCTACTCAATGATATTAAAACCGTTAGAATAGATAATATAATAGTTAAAAGTATTCTCATAAACTTATCTTTAACATTATTCATGATTAAATATATCAAAAATGCAAAATAAGCAGTACTAACCATTGCATGTCCTGATGGATAACCAAATCCACCAGCATTAACTAAGAATACACCATCAGGTCTTGGCCTATGAAAGAATAGTTTAAATAACTGACTAGTTAAAAATACACATACTAAATTAATAAGAATACTAAGTGGAACCTTTTTATTCTTAATAAATATTAAAAGTAGGGTAGTAATAAGTATCAAAGAGTAAGCCCCTCCTATATTAGTAATTATTGTAACGATATTCGTTAAGTGATCATTACGCATACCAATAGCAAAAGATGCTATTAGTGAATCTAATGGTTCAGTTACCTTAAATAGTACTAATAATGATAATATAATAAATAATATAATATTTGTAATTAAAATGATTTTATAAGATTTTTTCATAATATCTCCTTTTTTCGTGTAATATCATTATACATTATTTTATAAAAAAAAGACATAATTTTATGCCTTTTTATTATTTTTACTTCTTACTTTACTTTTAATTAAGAAATTACTTTTATTTCTTAAATATATAACATTATTATTATATGCATTTAATTCAGGTCTTTCATTAATAAGCTTTTCATATCCAGCTATTGTTAATGTACTACTATTAAATGCAATTCCTTTTTCACCAAATAAAGCTACTAATTTTTCATATACTTCAGCTAATTTTGGTAAATCAATTGCTGTAGAAATAGTATCGCCATCACATACACAATATAAATTTACACTTTCATAATTATCATCTTTATTAGTATGGTAATATACACATTCAATATTTTCAAAATTTGCAAAATCTTTCTTTAATTCACCATTATTATTAATCATAATAGTTTCAACTTTACCTCTCAATAATTCTGGTTGATATGAAAGAATCTCATTAATTTTATTAATAATTACTTCTGGACTAGCTAAACCATTAATTTTAGAAAAATAATTTACAAGTCTTTTAGTCTCAAGTTCAACCTTATTCTTAATACGTGTATCTTTTTCATTTAATTCTACACCTTGTGCTAGTCTCGCTTTCGTATATTTTAATAGTTTTAAATATGTTTCAAAATATTCTCTATCAAATTTACTATCCTTTAACATTTCTGCAAATCTTTCATTAGTTAATCCAAAGTTAGATGCAATAAGAGCTTTTTCTAAATCACTTTTATCTTGATTAACATGTGCTAAATATGCAAATTCGATACCTTTACGAAATTTAACAGCAATAGATGCTTTTGGATACATTGCATCGACACGTTTTCTTGCTCCCATAGAATAACTTCTAATTTCTTCCATTTTTTCATTACTTAGACACATTTTTAAATCATCTAAGAATATTCTATCATATTGAATAATCATTTTATTACCCCCTTCAGGCAAGTTAATATACTAACACACTATTGTTCGTATGTCAAGTAAAAATGTATTGTAATATATTAAAAAAGAGATAGTATTCTATCTCTTATTTTTTCTCTTTAAAGAATAAATATTTTTTGATATTCTTTTACTTTCAAACTGTTCAAGTCCTCTTCTTGGTGAAAAGGCCATTTTATATAATGATGAATAATCGACACTATCATTACTTTTTTGAATTTCTCTAATTACTTCTTTGGCAGTTTTTAATGCTTTCTTATCTTTTGGATTTTCTAAATAAATTGTAATATCTTTAACAATATTAAACCATCCTCTAACATTTCCAAACTCTCCCCATTCATTGGCAATTAAATATGTAATAACATAACTATGATTCTTAAAAAAGATATTTTTAGTCTTTAAAGTATCAACTTTATATTTATATTTCGCGTTACCAATATAATATTCATTAATATTCTCAGATATTTCTTTAGTTTCACCTGCAATTTCTCCATCAGTAAAAACTCTCATTTGAATCTGTTTCTCTTCAAATAATTCTGGATTTACACCTTCTTTAAACGAAAAATCAGGTCTTTTAATATGAAGTAGGACTTCTACTATTTTTAATGGTTCGTTTTCTTTAAGTTCTTTAATTTCCATAGATTACCTCCCTACGTTAAGTAACATTTGTGCTATATATTGTAGCATAAATAACCAATATTTCAAGTATTATTTATAAATAAAAAACTAACATTACTGCTAGTTAAAATCAAAATGGTGGAGTCGAGGGGAATCGAACCCCTGTCCAAAAATACTCATACGATATTTTTCTACAGGTTTAGTTAATTTTTAAATCTCATAAATATTACTTAATTAACAAAAAATAATATTTATTATTCTATCGTATTCGGTATATTCTATAGAAATTAAATATACTATAACTTACTTTATTAACTTCTTTTACCACTCGTAAGTAAAAGTAGTAGAGAAGTCTGTGCCGCTAAATTAAGCGTATGCAACAGCTAAATTATTTCTGTTTCCAGTTATTGTTTTGTGTCTGTAACGTAGACATTCGACCTGCTAAATAAGGACTCATATTCCTGTCGAAGCCAAGACGACCCCGTGTGAATAGATTATATCATAAATATAATATTAAGTCAAACATATATACTATAAAAAGAAAAGAACCTACGGTGTCGTAGGTTCTGTACTAGTACTAGGTGGATCCGTTGATTCTTTTGGAGTTAATGTTACAATTCTTTCTTTTGTAACAGTATTAGTTAAGTACTTAACATTATATAAAATTGTATATGTACCACCAGATAATGTATTAACATAATTATCTAGAGCATTATTAGAATTAAATATATTTGTATTACCTTTAATTTGATATGTAATCTTAGACATCGTACTTACATCTAATCCTCCATAAGTAATACTTTGAATACCAGGATCTTTATATGTACCAACTGTCGTAGTTATTTTATTATTACCGTTTAATGCCACTTCTAATGTCGTAGGCATTTCTCCAAGATTAAGTTGTGCTTTTACACCAGTTGAAGCATTATTCTTAAAGTTCTTATATTCTGCTTTAATAAGTAAAGTAACATTTCCATAACCTTTATATGTATAAGAAGGAGTAGTAGTAAATTCAAGTAATTTTTGTACTTCTTTTCCTTCAGCATCTTGTGTTATTTGATATATACCAAATCCATATTCACCAAGAACATCAGCATTATATTTCTTTCTTGCATCCATGTATTTCTGCTTTTGATTACCATACAAGCTATTATTGAAATATGATTGAATGTAACTATCAGTAATAACCGTTGGAGTAGTGAAGTTCCAAGTTAATGTAACTGAATTAGCATTCTTAGTTTGTGTTACATTAGTAACATTTGCAAGAGTAGCATATCTTTCAGAAACTTCTGTAGGTTGTGTACCTCTGACAAAGTATTCTGTTAAACGCATATCACTAGGAGTATTTTCACTAGGTAATTTAGCAGGCCATGTTTCTTTTTCTACCGTAACTGCAACGACAGAACTTGGCATTGACCAACCACGAGTATCCTTAGGAATATACTTTATTGCTGCTGACACCAAGCCATCTTTATATGCGTTATTTGTATTATAACCTTTATCAATATTTTCATAACCATACCATACACCAATCGCATATTGTGAAGTGTAAGCTACAGTCCATAAATCATTCATTGCATAACTTGGCAATTTTCTTGCTCTAATCGTAGCTTCATCGAAGTTAGATGTACCAGTTTTAGCTGCCACATGAGAACCATAAACTTTAGCACCACCATTAAATCCGACATTAACTGCAGATTCAAGAATATTATTGATAATATATGCTGTAGAATCTTTCATAACTCTTTCTTTAGAATATTTAAATTCTTTAACTTCACCAGATTCACGATATTCAATCTTTGTAACTGAATGTGGTTCAATATAATATCCACCATTAGCAAAGCAAGAGTAGGCGGAAGCCATCATAAGTGGACTAAATCCTTCAGCAACGCCACCAATTGCATATGCTTCATTAATTGTATTATCTATACCAGTAGGTAAAATACGATAATTATCAGAACTTTCATTTAAAGCAACATCAAGTCCTAAACTATGTACAAACTTTTGACTGTTCGTAGCTCCAACTTGTTGGAAAGCTTTAAGAGCAGGCACATTACGTGAATATTGTAATGCATATCTTGCAGTCATTAAACCATCAAATGTACCATTCCAGTTACCAACGGAAGGGCCACTTGTATAAGTCCAAGGTTCATCATTAAACATTTGATATGATGAGAAATTATTATATTCAATACCAGGACCATAATCAAATAATGGTTTAGCCGTAGATCCAGGTTGACGAAGTGCTCCAGTAGCTGTATTAAATTGTTTAGCGCCAGTCTTATGTCTTCCCGTACCAACCGCAGGAATTTCTCCAGTTTCAGCATTAACTATTGCAATACCAGCTGTCGCATTTTCATCTTTCCAATACCAAGCATCATCATCATTCATAACAGCACTGATACCAGTTTGCATCTTACGATCCATTGTCGTATATACAAGCATTGGAACGCTATAAATATCTTCACCAGTCTTTTTCTTAATTTCTTCAGCAACCGTATCAATAAAGCCTTGGAATTCACTATCATCTGAATTACCACTAGAAAGTAAACTTTCTACCGTGATACTATTAGCTACATCCATTTCTTCTTTTGTAATATATCCATGATTATACATAAGTCTTAGAACTAGAGCTCTTCTTTTTTCAGCTCTTTCCAAATTATAATATGGATTAGTTAAACCAGGAGACTGGAATAATCCAGCAATCATTGCCGCTTCAGGAAGTGTTAGATCAGCAGCTCCTTTATTAAAGTAATATTTAGAAGCTTCTTCGACACCATAAGCTCCACCTAAATAGTTATCATTAACATATATCTCTAATATTTCTTCCTTTGTATACGATTTCTCAACTTTAAATACAGATAGATATACGTCTTGGAACTTTCTTATTACTTTCTTAATTGGATTAGTTTCTTCTTTATGTTTTTTAGTTACATTGTTTTTAACAACCTGCATCGTAAGAGTACTAGCTCCACCAGCTTCATCCTGACCTAATAACTGTTGTACCGTTGCCTTAATAAATCTAAGTAAGTCAACACCATTATGCTGGAAAAATCTAGAGTCTTCGGTAGCTATAATTGCATCTATTAATACTTGTGGCATATCTTCATAAGAAATATTTTCTCTTTTTTCTGCACCAAGTTTTGCAATAACAGCACCATCCATATCATACAAAATAGTTTGTTCTTTTGTAACCAAAGCACTATCATCAAATTCAGGTGCCGTAATAACAATATAAGCAAAGAATGCTGCAACTGATAAAACGCCAATAATACATAGTATTAAGAAGAATGTAAGAAGTTTTTTCCAAAATGAACGTTTCTTTTTCTTTTCTTTTGGTTTCTTATTACTATCATTAATAATAATTTTCTTTTTAACATCTTTCTTCTTAATATTTTTCTTTGAAGAAGAATCACTAATATTATGAATCTTTTTATTTTTATTGATTTTGATATTCTTTTTCTTTTTACTAAATAGCATTGCTAATTTAGCTTTTAATCCTTTTTTCTTTTTCTTAGCCATATCATCGCCCTCAGCTTCTTCATCCCCAATAGTAAATAATTCTTCAGTATCTTCCTTCGTATTTTCTTTCTCACTTACATCAGGAATTTCTATTTCAGCTGTAAGACTTTCATCTTCATTAAATTCTTCAATACTATTTATGAATGTATCTTCAGCATGAGATGGAGTATAATTCTTTTTTTCTTTCTTAATACTCACATCTTCTTTTTTATCTAATTCATCAAAATCAAATTTACTATCTTCAATTATTTCTTTTTCTTCAACATCAAAAATTTCCGTAGTTTTCTTCTTTTTATTTACTGTAGTGTTTTTATTAACACTATTTTTCTTCTTTCCCTTCGTCACTTCTTCAACTCCTTTGTAACTATTCTATAATATATTATAGTATATTACTTATGAAATATCAACCTTATTTAGATAATCTAATCTAGGTCGGTATTTAATTTCAATTTCTGGAAGATTATCAATAAAATAACTATATGGTATCGATTTCCTTTTAGATACCTCAATATAGTTGATTAATACCTTTCCAGGTAACAAAAATGTTTTATTAAAATAATTAAATCTTACAATTAAGAAAGCAATTCCCCCAAAATACATAACATTTTTAATATGTTCAATCTGATGTTTATGAATATTAGCAAATGGAAAACTAGTTTTACTATTAGTTTCTTTAGCATCAAATTCAATATATTTTTCCTTATAAATTCCACTGTAATCCAAAGTAGATTTCTGTTCGTAGAATGCATCTTGAATTCTCGTCTTCGTAGAATTAATTTTAAGTACCTTAATTGGTATTGGTTTCTTATAAATTAAAGCAATCTTTTTCTCTTTGTAGTATTCATTAGTAAGATTGATATCGGATTCAAGTCCCATACCACGATTACCATAATTGATAAGTTTATTATTTTTAACTGTAATCATCTCGTCACCAACTTTAATTATACATCAAAATAGGCAAAATTAAAACCCTTAAAAAGGGTTTAATTTTATAATGGCGGAGTAGGAGAGATTTGAACTCTCGCACCAGGGTTTCCCGGTCTACATCCTTAGCAGGGACGCCTCTTCAGCCTCTTGAGTACTACTCCAAAAACGCTTACGTACTTAATTTTATAATAACGTAAGCATTTTGTCAACTCTTTCTTGCAATATACTCATCGAAAGTAAGCTTACTATCATATACTTCTTTAGCCACTTCTTTTCCAAGAAATCTAAAGTGCCATTCCTCAAACATATAACCAGTTATATCTTCTTTTCCTTCCGGATATCTCAAAATAAAGCCATATTTATAACTATTATTGTTAAGCCATGTATATTCTTTATCATCTTTACTAATATAATTACCTTTTGCATTCATTACATCCGTAGCTAAACCAGTTTGATGTTCTGAATAACCAGCTCTAGCGGAAAAAGTTTCAGCCTTCTTAAAGCCATTTGAAGCTACATAATTATTATATAAAGTTTTTTGATAACTATATGACCTATAAGCAGAGCCAGAATATATTGTAATGCCATCTTTAAGAGCACCCTCACACATTTCTTCAAAGGCTACCTTTGCCTCGTGACGCATCTTATTATTCCAGCCCTTATTATATTTAGTTCCAATAGCTTCCAAGTCACTAGGTACGTAATCACTATTCAAAGAATTATATTTATTAACTAGTACTAAAAGATCATCTTGTTTATCTACCTTGGTTACATCGGTATAATATTCATTATCAAGACCAATATTGACATAAGTAACAAGATCTTCGTAAGATATTTTATCATTATTGTACTTTAAATATCTTTCTAATTTGGTAGAATCGAAATAATTTAAATTAATTATCTTTACAATATCTTTCAAATATGAATTGTCAAGTAATAACAAAATATTTTTCTCATCTAATTTCTCATATATTCCATTAATATCATTTCCTGTATATCCAAGTGTCAATAGTTTACTAACATTATCAAGAAAATTTTCTTTATCTAAATAATTAATTACTAAATAATCTCTTAAGTATTTCTTTTCAAAAGATTTTGTATCTAATATTTCCTCTAATGTCTTTGAATAATCATATTCTCTAACAGTTTTATATATCTTTTCATTATGAAAAGTTTCAATTGTATTATATTCATAACCAGTAATTTTACTTTGAAAGAAGTATTTAATATGATTAAAATTTACAATGATTAAAACAAGAATAATTAAAGGTAATAATACTCTTAAAGTCTTTTTAACACTCAATTTTCTTCTCCTTACACTCTTCATATAATCACCATAATAAATATACCACAAAATAATAAATTTAACTAGTAAAATTTATTTGTCTAATTTTTGTCAAGTCTATTGTAATTGCCATCTATTTATTATATGCTAGATATATAAGATAAGGGAGTGTGATATTATGATTTATCCATCAATTGACAAACTACTTACAATAGTTGAATCTAAATACATGTTGGTGTATCTTGCAGCAGGTAGAAGTAAACAAATGATTAAAACAGGATTTTATCAAAAACCACTTAATGAATATAAATCTGTAAAGACTATTGGGAGAGCTCTTGAGGAAATAAATGATAATTTAATACACGTTGAAAAAAGATAATTATATCTTTTTTTCTTTTTATATGATATTATAATATTGAGGTAATAATATGAATGAAGATATAAAAAATAATTTACCAGAAGTTATCCCCGAAGAAATAGATGATAATGGTGATTTACCATCTAGTAGTAAACAGGTGGATATGGAAGAAGATACGGTAGATTTAACAGAAATATTAGAGGGTATAAACTATGAGTGATATAGAAAAAATTAATACTTTATTAAAAGAAATTGCCGCTTATTTTAAAGTTGAAGCCCCATTAAGTAGAAATCAAATCTATGCCAAACTAGTTAGAATGAGCAATAAAAATCCAAGTAGTATCGAATATCTAAGAGATGAATTCAGTGGTTATGAAGAAGATCTAAGAAGTATCTATAAAGACACTGGAAGTATATTCCATTACAATGACTTTCTAGCTTGTAATTATAAAAAAACTGACTATGATAATCATACCGATATAATCAAAATGTATATACCGCTAGATAAAGAACATATGGCAAGATCAATTCACGAAATATTTTCATTCTTAGAGCAAAATAAAATAGAGCATTTTTCGAAAGTATCAGATAAAGTAAGATTTGACGACTTAGTAATTAGAGTAAAAAATATGGGAGATGCTGCCAAATTACAAAGATTTATTCAAAAAAATGAATATATTAAAGAGGGAATGATTGCACCAAACCCATTTGCCGTTAGTGCCGGTGGAATAAGTTATGCCTGGGATGATGAGATTAACTATAATGGTGCTCTAGCAGACTACATAACTAACTATATGAATGCGAAATATACATATGGTGGGTTAGATGATGTAAGTTATGAAGATTTCTTCTCATATTTAAATGGTGTATATAATCAAGTATTTGTAAATAATATAGATAGAGAAGGGTATATGGCATCAATGTCGTTTAAAGATAATACTGATGCCTTATTCAATAACTATAAAAGAGTTACCGAATTCATTAGAATTGGTATGAGTCCAAATAAAAGTATGGATGCATTTTATCATAAATATGGTGAAATTCAAACCGAAAAACTACGTAAATGGATGCAAGCATATGATGGAATTATTAATAAATATGGGTATAATTATGCTAACAAAATAGTAAACAGTTATATCGCAGATGGCGATACATATAGATTTACAAGAAAGTCCTATTC
>JAEEZV010000068.1 GCA_016291995.1 Caryophanales bacterium | reverse complement strand
GCTGTCTTAAGTAATGCATCTTCATCTTCTGGAGCCATTTCTTCATCTTCAACTTTATCATCTTCTAATTTAAGAGCCTTCATCTTGTAATTATCTAATTTTAATTTTTTTAGATATTCTTCATTTGATAAAGTATTCTCGATAGTAGTATCTTCTTTATCACTATCTAACATAGCTTTATCTAAAAGTAAATTTATATCATAGACATCATCATTTTCTTTTGGTTGTCTTTTTGGTATATCAATAACTTCAGATTTATCTTCTTTCTCTTCACTACGATTAGTGATATCATCATAAAACTTTCTATCATGATACTCTTCTCTACTGGTAATTTCTTTTTGTAAATCAGTTAGTTTTATTTCTCTAGAATTAGATGGTACCACTAGATTTTCAAAATCATCATATGCATTATATATTTGTTTATACAAAGTTTTATTCTTATCACTTCTTTTAGGTATTAATTCATCTTCTTTATATCTATCCATTCTACCCATGTTAACACCCTCTAACTAGGTATATAATAACATAGTTTTTATTTATTTAAAACAAAATTTATTGATTTTTTTTAGGTTTACACTTATAATTAACTATAGGAAGAAGGTAGGTTATGAAGGTAAAAGTACAATCAGACAGATGCATTGGTTGTGGTAATTGCGTAGCATTAACAGAAAGCCAAGTATTTGATTTTAATGATGAAGGACTAGCGCATTCACTTGTCGATACTGTTCCAGAAGACCTTGAAGATGTTGTAAAGGAAGCTAAAGAACAGTGTCCAACTGAAGCTATTACTGTAGAAGAATAAAAATAGAACATAGTTCTATTTTTTCTTTTTATATTTACAAAATTCTTTTATTTTACAGTTCATACACAATGGACTTATACTCTTGCATTGATATCTACCAAAAAGTACTAATTGATGATGGAGTTTACTCCACAACTCTTTTGGTACTTTTTTCATTAATTTCTTCTCAATAATAGCAACGTCATCACTATCTTTAGCAAGTCCTAATCTTTTACTTACTCTGGATACATGAGTGTCAACAGCAATAGCTGGTATATCGTAGATATTGGATAAGAATACATTGGCTGTTTTTCTACCTACTCCTGGTAAACTTTCAATATATTTCCTATCATTAGGAATATGATCTAGATTATCAGTAATTAGTTTATTTGCAATTTCGTGAACATAGATAGCTTTTCTTCTAAATGTACCAATTTCCTTAATAATATTTTCAATATCACTAACACTTGCTTTACTAAGTTTTAGAATACTATCATATTTTTTAAATAAGATAGCTGTAACTTTATTGACTCTTTTATCAGTAGTTTGAGCACTAAGAACTATTGCGATCAATAATTCATAATCTTTACTGTAATTAAGTTCACATTTAGGATTAGGATATAATGTATCTAAATAATCATATATACTCTTATTCATTTAACCAATCTGTATAAAATATATCATTTTTTTCTTTCTTTTCTTGATACATTTCTTTATCCTTAGCAATATCTTCTTTAGTTTTATATCCTTTTTTCTTCCATGTAGTCAATATTTTATCAATGTAATTAAGATTACCTACACCATTTAAAACAGCTTCTTTAAGAGCTAAGATAATTAATTCATTACTATTACCACTAGTAATCCATTCTTTTATCTTTTCATATTCCATTGGTGACAATGTTCTACCTAGTTCATTTTCAAAAATACTAAATACTGAATCATCGATTTCTTTTTCTTCTTTCTTATCTAAAGCTAAATTGAATAGTTTTTCATATAGAGAGTTTAGAGAAAGATATTCGTATGTTTTACGATTATTTTTTTCAATTACTAAACTAACGATATTTTTATCACATAAACTATTTATTATTTTCATAACATTATGTTTTGTATTATCAATTTCTTTGGCAAATTTATCGGGATCGTAATCGATATTGTCATCATAAGACATGAGTAGTATTAATACCACTAATTCTTCATCAGTAATACCTAATTTATGATAATTACTGATAAGTAATCTTGGTATTACTAATGGTTTATCCTTAATTAAATTAATCATCTTTTCTTCCATATTACCCTCCTAAAGAAACTGTATCTATTAGTTCGTAAGTACCAATGTTGTAGTATTCATAGATAAGTTTATGTTTTTCTTTATAATCATGCATGTACATAAAGTTTTCATCTCTATATATAATATCATAATTATTAGTATTTTCGTGTACTAATATTAAATCTTTTTGCAATAAAATATTATATTCATCATCCATTAGATATAAATATTCATTATCTTTAACAATATAATAATTACCATATTTATTTAAATATGTAACGTCTATAATATCAGTAGTTTTAATAATATCTTTTTTTATTTTATTTAGATAATTATTATCTCTATATACCATATAACAAATTAATAAAAAGATAGTTATCATAAGTGTTATAAAAATTAAGACTATTTTTCTCATATAAATCACTTAAATTATATCATATTCTAATTATTATATAAAGAAAAAAGTCCAAAATTGGACTTTTATTCTTATCTAGTTTTAGTTTTAGCTTT
>JAEEZV010000067.1 GCA_016291995.1 Caryophanales bacterium | reverse complement strand
TGTCTTATATACTAAATGTATTTCAAAATCATTACCATCAAAAGCAACATAATGAGTATCTATTACACTATTATTTAATACTAATCCACCATTAGGATTACCACTAGTATCTATTTCATAACCTGTAACAATTGGATTAGTGTGATTAGTATCACTTGCGGCATATTCAATTTGTTCTGTAGTAACATTACCAGAAGTATCGGTTGTGACTCTCGTTTCAGTATTATCGCCGTTATCGGTAACGACTGTAACAGAGCCATCTGGGTTGTTAATAATTTGACTATTTCCACCACCAGTTTGTCCAGTCAAGGCAATATCACTACCTACGCCAACAATTTGTAATACACCGGTTTGTTCATTATAAGAATAACTCGTATATATTGATCCCGTGGCAAATGTTAGACTTGCTTGTGTTGGTTTATCTGTTTGGAAAGTATAATCAAATGTTCCATTATCCACTACTTCACCAATAGAAGTACTATTATATGTTACTTCATATACTTCACTTATGGTGAAATCCACTACGACATGACCATAATTTAAAGTATTGCCACTAGTTATGTTTAAAGTAACACTAAAAGTCATTACAGCCTGGCTGCCAGTACAGTTATTACCGTTACATATTTTTTGATTTAAGGTATATGTATCAGTATTATTCGTATCTTTAAAATTATATCCTAATGTAGTAATAGTATTGCTTCCATCATTGATATTAACATTACTAATGGCAACTGGGGCATTACCAAGATTACGAACCGTCACCTCAAATGTCACTGTATCAGAAGATGAAGAAAGAGTTATACCATCAGCGATAATTGAATATATATTATAATCTAAACTAGATACACCATTATCCTGGGTAGTTACTTCGGTTACTCTAACATCCTTATTAGCTCTAACATGGGCAATTGTATTCGTTATATTCGTTGTTGCTGCAAAGGCAGAATATCCAATTGTGATAACTAAAACAGCAATGATAACTAACATTATTTGTATAATTGATGCTTTTGTTTTTTTCATAAACTGCCTCCATATTTTTTCCATAATAATTATACTAAAAAAGGAGTTTTTAATCAAGAAAAAAGAAGATATTTATATCATATCTTCTAAATCTTCTAATATTTTAGTTTTAGTTCTATTCATTTCTCTTACTACTCTTCTTAAGTTACCACTTTTTACTTGTTGATATAAAATGGTACTACCAATACCTAAACCAATTAAAAACATTTTCTCTTTTATTTTCATATCATCATCTCCATAAATATTATTTACTTATTTTTATGATATATACTTATTTTTGATTGACATATATTTTCTATTACTTTATAATAAAAAGCAATATTTGGAAGGCAGGAAATATAATGAAAGATCATTCAGAAACTGACGAAGAACGTAAAAGATATATATTATCTTACGAGATTAAAGATAATAATATTATCGTTAACTTAGCCAGCGGTAAAAAACAAATTTTTTCTTATTCAGGAGAAGCCGAAAAAAGAATTATTGATAAAATGGAAGAACAAGCTTATGAGGCTTATTCGTCTTATGATACTGGTAAAATTGATAGAAAGTTTTGGGAAGAATCGATAGTGACTGCAATTGGTGTTTCATTTCCGACGATAGCTGTAATGTGTATGATATTTGGTATAATAGACCCCGGATCTGTTAGCACTTTATCAATGGCTTTCTTAGATGTTGATGCAGCTGCTGCCATAGCACTTTTAATTTTTTGGAAAGTAAGAAAAAGAGATGCGCAGAAGTTAGAATATTTCATGGATAGAAAAGAAGATATCAATAATGCAATCAAAGAAGACGAGACAATAACATTAGGTCTTAGTAAGAAAGCTATCAAGGAAGTAGAAATGGCTAAAGCAGAAAATAAAGAACCTATTACGCTTAATAATATTGATAATTATTCATTAAATGATTTAAGAGCAATAAGAGATAATATGGCTCTAATAAGAAGACCTAATTGCAGAGATATTAAAAGAAGAGTTTTAAGAAAACATACAGGAAGGAATATGTAATATGAAAGATCATTCAAAAAATAAAGAAGATGCTAGAACATATATATTATCCTATGAAGTTATAAATAATGAAATAATTCTAAAATTAGCAAGTGGAGAAAAATATATTGTTCCATATTCAGAAGAAAATGAAATGAAAGTTATTGATAAAATGGAAAATCAAGCCTTATTTTGTAAGACACCTACTACAGTTAATGATATTACAGTCTTCCAATATTTTATTGGACTAGGAGCATTGTGGCTTCCAGCATCGGGGGTTTTACAAACTATACGTTTTATAAATAATCCAGGAGTATATTCTGGCATTTGGATGGTTCTACATGGGCTAGGCGCTGTTTTTTGTGTTGCTAATGTGTTACATAATATTTATTTAAAAAAAGATGCCAAAAAATTATGCTATTTTATAGAACATAGAAGAGAACTTAACGAAAAAATTGGTTCAAGTGAAAATATGAAACTAGGTCTTAGCAAAAAAACTATTAAGGAAATTGAAAAGGCACAAAGTACAGATAAACAACCTATCAATGTTACTAATATCGATAATTATTCTTTAAAGGAATTAAAGATACTAAAAGCAAACGTTGAAAGAATGACAGATTTTGGATTTGATGAGAAGACGCCTAAATTAAAAGATGTTAAGGTTAAAAAAAGAGAGTTAATTAAGTAATACTTAGTTTGTATAATTAAAAAGAATTGTTAGTTGTATTTTATTTCTAACAATTCTTTTATTGTGGTCTTTCTTAATTCTACTTCATCATTATTAACACCATAGATAAATGAATTGACATCACCTAATAATATTAATGTTTGTTTTGCTCTAGTAATAGCGGTATATACTAATTTATTATAGAGCATTCTTTTATATGATGGAGAAAATGGAATAATTACCATTTTGAATTCTCCACCCTGACTTTTATGAACACTAATAGCATATCCATGCATAATATTGATAAAATCTTTAGGAGTGTATGTAACTCTTATACCATCAAAATTAATAGTTATTTCATTTTTCTTTGATTTTGATTTTGATGATGAAATAATACTTTCGATATAACCCAAATCCCCATTAGATACACCATTGTCTGGATCATTTACTAATTGCAGTATTTTGTCCCCTTCTCGGTAAATAATTTCACCAGAAGTTATTTCGTTTTTGTTTTTACTTGGTGGATTCATTAATTCTTGAAGTATTTTATTTAATGAATCTATTCCCGTAGTAGTTTTATACATAGGAGCTAATACTTGGATATCTTTTTCGGTATATCCTTTATCTAAGGCTTTTTTTATTATATCTTTAATTAGAGATGTTATTTCATCATTTCGACATTCAATAAAATTATAGTCATCATATTTATTTAGAAAATTATCGGATAATTCTTTGTTTTTTATTTCACTCGCTAAAACATTAATATAACTATTTTCATTTTGACGATATAGTTTATTTAATTTAATGACATCTAAAGTATCTGAATCAATCATATCTTTTAATATTTGTCCTTCACGGACACTTGGTAATTGATAATAGTCACCTACAAAGATGTATTTGGCATCTCTTCTAGTTCCTTTAAATAATCCATATAAAAGCATTGTATCAATCATACTTGCTTCATCTACGATGATGTAATCTTCATTATTAGGATTATATTCATCTACCCCAAATTTGTTACTATCTTTATCCCACTTTAAATACTTATGAATGGTATATGCAGGAGTATTTGTTAGTTCCATTAGTTTTCTAGCAGCTCTACCTGTTGGAGCTAATAAGGCTAGTTTGTTTTTGTTTATACCCATAATATCTATCAGTAAACTAACAATGCATTTAATAATTGTTGTTTTACCAGTTCCTGGTCCACCTGTTATGATTGTCAAATTGTTATTTAAAGCTTTTTTTATGGCATCTCTTTGGGAATCATCATAAGTTATATCAGATAAAAATTCTACGGCATTTATTTTGGTATCTAACTTTGGTAATTTTCTTCTTTCTAAATCATTTAAATATATAAGTCTATTTACAATATAATGTTCTGCTTCATAAAACTCATATAAATAATACCTGTCTTTTTCTATTTTTATTTTATTTAATTTAGATAGTTTTAAGAGAATATATTCTAATGTTTCTCTATCTATATTACTGGCATGTTTTGAGACATAATTATATATTTCATCAAAATATAGATAAGTATCACCATGATCAAATGTTATTATTTTAATAGCATGAATAGTTAATGCTTCAAGTCTTCTTTCATCATCTTCTAAGTATCCCATACCACTAGCTATTTTATCTACTTCATCAAAAGTTATATCGGTATCATCAATAACACTATAAATATTTTTATCGATTACTTTTTCAGTACTACTTCCATATTTTTTTAATATTAATAATGAGTCTTTTGTACTAAAACCTAATTTATTTAAAGACATTAGAATTTTACTGGTACTTTGATAATCATTTAATACTTTCACTATTTTTAGGATCTTTTTATCGGATAATCTTGGTATACCCACCAAGACATTGGGATCATCAATAATCTTATTAATAGCATCTGTTCCAAGTCTATCAACAATTTTTTCAGCTGTCTTTTCTCCTATTGGGAATAAATCGGATGAAAGGAATTCAATTAATTCTTCAGTATCTGTTGGCATTACTATTTCATAGGTATCGGTCTTAAATTGTTTTCCATATTTAGGATGATTAACAAATTCACCAGTCATTTTATATACTTGTTTATATTTTAAGTCATCAAAAATACCGGTAAAAGTTACTACCTTACCGTTCATATCTTCAGTATCTGTTTCTTTAATTCTTATAAGTCCTACGGTATATCCATTGGATTCATTTTTAAAAATATCTTCAAGAAATATACCTTTTATGTATGCCATGATACCACCCATTTAAGTATATCAAAGACTAAGATTTTTGTAAATTATAATAGAACTTGGAATTATGTTTTACTTTTAACTATATTTTGCTATAATAAATATGGAGAGTGTAATATGAAAAAGACATTATTTAGAATATTTATATTTATTTTATTATTATTAGGAATGGCAATATTCCCGTATATACCATTAAAAATATTTAGATTAAGTACAGAAAGTTTTAGTGAGACAGGAAAGATTATTTACTCATTTGTATGTGATATTCTGTATATGGGAATAATATTCTTAATATATAGAAAAGAAATAATTAGTAATTTTAAAGATTTCTTTAAAAACTTTGGTAAGAATCTTGAGACTTGTATAAAATATTATATAATTGGATTTTTAGTGATGGTCGTCAGCAATGTTTTAATTAGAGTACTAATTAAGGATGCCGTTGCTGGAAACGAAGATGCCGTTAGAAATTTGATTTCACAGTATCCAGTATATATGATTTTCTCTGTTTCGTTATATGCACCATTTATTGAAGAGATGATATTTAGAAAAAGCATCAGAGATATGTTTTTAGCAAATAAGGACAATAAGTTTTTAAGAATTATATTTGCTTTAGTAAGTGGACTTATTTTTGGACTTATGCATATTGTAGGAACTAGTGATAGGATGATAGATTATGTATATATTATTCCTTATTTTGCTCTAGGTTTCTCCTTTGCTCTTTTATATAATAAGAGTAATAATATTTTCTCATCAATTTGTATGCATTCAATTCATAACACCGCAGCAATTATTTTATATATTGCTACCGGGGTGATATAATGAAAAAGTTCTATGCTTTTCTTTTAAGAATATTTATAATACTTCTCATCATAATCGTATATGCAAGATATGTTGGAACTAGTGGTTTAATTACTAAGGAATATACTTTATCTGAAGATATTCCTAGTGGATTTGATGGAATGAAAATAGTCCATTTTAGTGATGTACACTTTAATAGAGCTATTACAATCGATAAGGTTAACGAAATTGTCGATGAAATTAATTTAATAGATCCAGATATTGTGGTTTTTACAGGTGACTTAATCGATAAAGATGTAGAACTCGATAGTGATGACTTTAAGGTATTAACCGATTCTTTATCTAGAATAACTGCTAAGTATGGAAAATACGCTGTAACAGGTAATCATGATGATGAAAACATTGAAGAAATAACAGATATACTTAATAATAGTGGTTTTAATTATTTGGATAATAGTTATGATTTAATATACGATAGTAGTGATGAAATAATATTCATTGGTGGAATTGGTAATGTTACTAATGGTAAAGATGATATCGATAAGGCATTAGAATATTTAAAAGATAAAGAGGAAAAAATATATACGATAGTTTTAGTACACGAACCGGATATAAGTACAAAAATAGTTAAAGATTATGAACCTAATATAATATTAGCTGGACATAGTCATGGAGGACAAATTAGACTTCCTTTTGTAGGCGCTATATATACCCCAGAATATGCTAAAAAGTATTATGATGAATACTACAAGATTGGAAATACTAGTCTATATGTTTCTTCAGGAATTGGTGTTAGCACAGTAAATTATAGATTATGGAACAGGCCATCAATTAATTTTTACAGGATAAACAAAGAAGAAGTTACGGAGTAACTTCTTTTATATTATTTCATATTCTCTATTCAGTATTCTAGGATCACTGCAATATTCCATAATAAACTTATTATCTTTTTTAGTAACAATTATTCCTATTGTTTTATCTTGATAATACTTCTTTAACTTATTATCAATATAGTTCATATACACTTGGATTTGACCAATGTGTTCTTTCTTTAATCCAGTTACTTTTAATTCAATGACGACATAACAGTTATACTCAATATTGAATAAAAGTAAATCAATGTAATTATAATTATTACCTACCTTTATTTTGTATTCATTATCGATAAATGTAAATCCACTACCAAGTTCTTTTAAAAATGAAGGTATATTTTCCATAATGATTTTCATCAATATCTTTTCAGATATTATTTCATAATTGTTTTTATTTCTAATCATTATTGGATTGGGAACTAAATCAGGTAATTTAGTTTCTTCTTTATTTATTAGTTTCTGTTTAGTGCTCTTGGGTAATCTTTCATATGCATGACTCTTAATTAACATTTCTAACTGTCTTTTGGATAGACACTTTTTACTAACTTGATCAATATAATAATTTACCTCTTCCTTATTTTTAATAGAGAAAAGAAGTCTATAGTGTGACATGGTCAATTGTGCACCCATTGGGTGCACTTTTAAAAATACATATAGTTTTCGTATATCAAATAGGTATCTTACACTATATTTTTTATCTATATCTTGTTTTAATTTTGCGGAGTATTCTTTAATAATTCCTTCACCATAGTGTTTCCCTGCTTCACTAAGTAGTTTACCAACGTTATAGTATTTTTCTAATTCATATTTGTTCTTACTATAATCCTTTACTCTCTTGTTAATTTCATTATCAATTAATTCATTTTTTATTAATTTATAGTAATTCATATTTTTCTCCCTTCATAAATAATATTCAAGAAAAAAATACCAATTACTTTTATTTTTAAAAAATTTATAAAAAAAATCTTACTTTTGGTAAGATTTATTTATTATAGTTTCTTTTCTTATATGTTTCATAATGGACTCTTTGAACTAAGCCCATAGAGAATAATAGTGTCAGTGTATAACTACCACCATATGATAGGAATGGTAATGGTACACCAGTTAATGGTCCTATGTTTAAGACACCAATTAGGTTTATGGCAATATGTAAGAATACATAAGCAAATATACCATAGGCAATGATTGCATTTCCTAAATTGGTAGCTCTTCTAGCTATTCTTAGAATACGATATAACATAAATAGATATAAACCAATTATGACTAAACCGACAATTAGACCCCATTCTTCCACGATAATTGGGAAGATAAAGTCAGTATGAGATTCTGGTAAATATAAATATTTTTGGGTACTCTCACCCATTCCTTTACCAGTAAGGCCACCATTATATAATGCTATGATACTGTTACATAACTGATAGCCGGTTACTTCTTCATATCTTTCACATGGATTTATAAATTGGAATCTTTTTAACTGATAATCACGGAGAAGTGATCCACCAGTTAAGATTAAGGTTAAGATAACTAAGAGAACACCACCTAAGAATATTTTATTGATAGGACTACGCGTTTCTTTTTTTAATGGTAAGGCATAAAAGATTATGAAAACTATGCCAAACATGACAAAGCCAGTACCTAAATCTGGTTGCATTACTACGCTTATGATACTAATTAGAGAAATTAAGATAGGCTTAAATAAAGTCCATTGATTATCTAAATCATCTTTATGTTTATTATAGTAATATGCTAAAAACAGGATGATAATTATCTTACCTATTTCACTTGGTTGAACAGTAAAGAATTTTAAATCATACCAAGCTTTACTAGCATTATATACTGATCCATACACCATTAAACCAAATAATGATAGTATTAATCCACCCATTAATACAGGGCTAATTTGTTTAAATAATTTGGTGGGAAAATAAACTGCTACGAGGAATCCTACCATACCAATTAACATAAATATTCCTTGTCTTATTAGATAGTAATAAATACTATTGTGATATCTCATGTATGAAGCCATAGATGAAGCACTTAAGACCATGATAAGGCCAAATATCATAAATGATAACATAACAATTAGTAATGGTTTATCTAATTTTGTTGGTTTTTTCATGATATTCCTCCTTATCTATCATTATAAATATAGCAAAGATAAAAGAAAAAGTAAACTTAATTACTTAAGTCTACTTTTATTTTACAATTATTTTTCTAAAAGAATTGTAATTGGTCCATCATTGATTAAACTAACTTTCATTTCAGCACCAAAAATACCTGTTTCAATATGAATACCTTTATCTTTAATTAATTTATTAAATTTATCATATAATTTAGTAGCTAAATCTCCAGATAAGGCTTTTACGTAACTAGGTCTTCTTCCTTTTGAAGCATCAGCATACAAAGTAAATTGACTTACTGATAGAATACTTCCACCTACATCTAAAAGGCTTTTATTCATAACTCCTTGTTCATCATCAAAGATTCTTAAATTTAATACTTTATCGACCATATATGCAATGTTGGTATCATCATCACCTTCGGTAAAACCAACTAAAAGCATTAGACCTTTATCTATTTTACCTACAACTTTATTATCGACAGTAACACTAGCATTATCGACACGTTGTACCACAATTCTCATCAGTTCATCTGCCTTTCTACTTTTAAGATAAATTTATTATTATTTAATTCTTTACAGAATTTTTCTAATTTTTCAAGATTTTCTACCAAAATAGTAATCATATATATTTTACAATCTTTTTTAGTAATCGTAGATACAGAATCAATAGAGATATTATTTGTACTAGCTGATGTTATTATCGATAATAAATTATCTTCAGGAGTTGTATAGATTAGAACATCGGTAGCAAACTTTTTAGATACCATATCATTCCATTTAACATTGATTAATCTTTCATCTAAATCGACAATATTTTTACAATTACTACGATGAACAGTAATACCTGATCCTTTGGTAATATATCCAATTATGTTATCACCAGGAATTGGTTTACAGCAGCCACTTAAGCTTACTTTTATTTCATTCATACCTTCGACTAAGACATCATTGTTAAGCGTAGATTTTACATTTGATGGTGTCTTATTAAGAAGTTTTTCTGTTTTATCATTCTTCTTATTAATTACTTTCATAACTGAAGACATTGTAAATTTTCCAGAACCAAGAGCTAAATATAGGTCATCTAAATCTTTTAATTTAAATGTATCTAATATGGGATCTAAATAATTATCAATTACTTCATTAAATACAAGTTTCTTTCTTCTTAAAGCTTTTTCAAATATATCAGATCCTCTAGATAAATTATCATCTTTTTCTCTTCTAGTATAGAAAGCTTTTATTTTATTCTTTGCTTGACTAGTAACAACAAAGTTTAACCAATCTTTATTTGGACCCTTGGATAATTTACTAGTATTTATTTTGATAATATCACCTGTTTTTAGGGTATAGTCAAATGGGACAATGTTATCATTGACGATGGCTCCCACCATTCTATCTCCAACTTCACTATGTACTTTATAAGCAAAGTCTACACAGGTAGCTCCGTTAGGAAGCTCAATGGCATCTCCTTTAGGAGTATAAACATATATTGAATCATTAAAGAGAATATCTTTTTTGACATTAGATATGAATTCTTCAGGAGTCGTAGCATCTTCATTAAGTTCGATAATATTTCTAAAGATGGCTAATTTTTGATCCATTTGATCTTTAATAGCTACCGTTTTATTTTCTTTGTATGACCAATGGGAAGCAATACCATATTCTGCTATTTTATCCATTTCATATGTTCTTATTTGTATTTCAAATAATTGATCATCAATACCAAAAACAGTTGTGTGAAGTGATTGATAAAGATTTGTTTTAGGCATAGCAATATAATCTTTAAATCTCTTTGGTACTGGTTTATATTTCGAATGGATTAAGCCTAAGGCTAAATAGCATTCTTGTTCAGTATTAACAAGTACTCTTAGGGCTAAAATATCATATATATCTTCGAATTTTTTACCTTTATTCATTTTATTATAGATACTGTAAATACCTTTACTCCTACCCTTTATTTCATGAGTAATATTATGTTCAGTTAATAGTTTACTTACTTCATCTAACATTTTACCAACGGCTTCGTCTCTTTCGGTTTTCTTTAGATTTAGTTTTTCAACTATTTCATAATAAGCTGTAGGGTTTAAGTATCTAAGGGACAAATCTTCTAGTTCACTTTTTAATTTATACATACCAAGTCTATGGGCAACAGGTGTCAATATTTCTAATGTTTCTTTGGCTTTTCTTTTTTGTTTAGCTTCAGATAAGACATACAAAGTACGCATATTGTGAAGCCTATCAGCTAATTTAACGATTAATACTCTAACATCGGAAGATAATCCTACCAATATTTTTCTTTGGTTAGCAGCCATTTGTTCTGAATCGGAACTAAATCTTAACCTGTTAATTTTAGTAACGCCATCGACAATCTTAGCAACTTCTTCGCCAAATAAATCTTTTATTTCTTCAAAAGTACTATCAGAATCCTCAATTGTATCGTGAAGTAAGGCTGCAGTTATTGCAACGGCATCCGCACCTACTCCAGTTAATATCCATGCAACATTAAGGGGATGCGTAATATAATCGTCCCCAGTAATTCTCTTTTGGGAAAAATGTTTACGATAAGCATATTCATAAGCTTTTCTTATCAAGTTTAAATCTTCTTCGTTATCGTCATATTCTTTTACTTTGTTAAGTAAATCTTCAATTGTAATGTTTTCAGTTTTAACGCTCATGAGATTACCTCCTTTAGCAATTAATACCTCTTACTTTCAGTTCATTAATATCATCGATATCTTCATCATCTTTTTTAGGTTTAGAGATATGGAATCCTTCAAGTCTTAACCATATCATATTAGAGATAAAGATACTTGAATATGTTCCTAATAAGAAACCAATAAGTAATGCAATATTAAAGTTTAGTATTTCATTAGAACCAAATAGAAGTAATGCTATTACAGGAACAATTGTTGTAATTGTAGTCATAATAGTTCTAAATAATGTTCTACGAATACTGATATTAACTAATTCATTTAATGTTTCTTTGTCTTTAATATCATTTTTATATTTTGTTTTATAGTTTTCTCTTATCATATCAAATGTTACAATCGTATCGTTAATACTATAACCAATGATAGTTAAGATAGCAGCAATAAAGACACTTGTTATTTCTATTTTAAAGATACTGAAGAATAAGAATGTAAATAGTGCATCATGAAGAAGTGCAATAATAGCACTGATAGCATAATTAAATCTAAAGCGAATTGCTATATAGATAATTATACCAATTGATGCGATTAACAATGATTTAATAGCATTCTTAACAAGTTCTTGTTTTACTACTTTACTTACAACATAGATATCGCTATCTAAGTTATGATTATTCTT
>JAEEZV010000066.1 GCA_016291995.1 Caryophanales bacterium | reverse complement strand
AAGTTCAAGCAATTTTTCAATAGTCATAAAATCACCTCCATAATAACAGAAAACGGCACCCAACTGTTTTACAGTTGAATGCCGTTATTATCTACGATCATGTTTAGGCATGAGCAAATAATGTCTGCGTTGCAGATGCATTTTCTGAAGCTAGAATCGTAATTTAAATATAATATATCTTTATTCATAGCTACCCCCGCCTTTTTTTAAAATTTTATTAAACATAACACTTATTTTTGATAAAGTCAAGGGGTTTTTGTTTTTTTATTTTATTATTTCATAAATTAATTTATTATTTCTATTCTTTTTATCAGATATTTTAAATATTGTATTATCGATATTAGTTATCTTTTTCTTAGTATATAATGTCATAATGACATCACCTTTTTTTACATAGTCATTAATATTCTTATTTACAATAATACCTGCACTATAATCTAGTTTATCTTCTTTTGTAAGCCTGCCTGCACCTAGTGACATAGACAAAACTCCTAATTTATAAGCATCAATATCAACTAAGTATCCTTCAGTCATAGTTTTAATTTCATACTTAGTTTTTTCTTGTGGTAATTTATCAATATTACCATGCTGAGTTTTTACTAATTCTAAAAACTTATCATATGCTTCATCATTATCAATATTATTTAATACTTTTTCTTTGGCTTCTTCATAAGATATTTTTAATCCTAATGAAACCATATAAGAAGATAATTCAACACATAGTTCATATAGTGATCCTTTTTTGTGATTATGAAGAATATCGATTGCTTCAGATACTTCAAGAGCATTACCAATATTATTACCTAAAGGTACAGACATATTGGTAAGGATACATATTACATCGATACCGCTATGTTTTCCAATATCGATCATTAATCTTGATAGTCTTCTAGCATCATCAATATTTTTAATTAATGCACCACTACCTACTTTTACGTCTAAGACTAGTTTTTTAGCTCCAAGTGCTATTTTTTTGCTCATAATAGATGAAGCTATTAGTGGAATAGATTCAACAGTTCCTGTTACGTCTCTTAAGGCATATATTTTTTTATCTGCTAGGGCTACATTTTCGGTTTGACTAGTAATAGCTAAGCCAATATCATTTACTTCATTTATAAATTCTTTTTCAGTTAGATTGACAGTAAAACCGGGAATAGATTCTAATTTATCGATAGTTCCACCAGTATGTCCTAATCCTCTACCACTCATTTTAGCTACTTTTACACCACAAGAAGCAACGATTGGAGCGATTATTAAAGTGGTTTTATCTCCTACTCCACCAGTAGAATGTTTGTCTACAACATTGGTACCCAAACTAGTTAAATCTAATTGCTCGCCAGAAGCAGCCATATATTTAGTAAGTGAATATATTTCTTCATTGGTCATATCGTTTAAAAGGATGGCCATAAGTAGACTACTCATTTGATAATCTTTAATGGTACCATTTAAGAAATTATCGATTACATATTTTATTTCTTCATCTGTTAATTCTTGTTTTTTTCTTTTTTTATTTATGATATCTATAATATTCATAAATCCTCCCTATTTATTCTTCTTTATATGAAGATGAAAATAAATCTTTATCTTCATCATTTTCACCTGTTAAAACTTCTATTGTTGGTAAATCCTCTTTACTAGATAAGCCAAAATAATCTAAGAATTCATCGGTTGTTTTATATAGAATTGGATGACCAGGAATATCTTTTCTACCACATTCTTTGATTAATCCTTTAGCTAATAATCGACGCATAACATATGTTGAATCGACGCCTCTTATGTCATCAACATCAATTCTAGTGAGTGGTTCATTATAAGCAATTATAGCTAATGTTTCTAATGCTTGATTAGATAAGGTATTATTTCTAGATGTAGTAAGTAATTTTTTAAAGTATTCTTTATGTTCTTCTTTGGTAGTTAATTTAAATGAATTACCTAAATAATTAATTCTTAATCCTCTATCTTGATCTATATAATCTTGTTTTAATGACAAAACTAATTCTTTAGCTTCATCAGGAGTAATCTCTAATATTTCAGATACTTGTTCAATCGTTAATCCTAAATCACCTTGTACATATAATAGTCCCTCTAATACGCCTTTCATCTCTTGCCTCCTAATTCGATAGTAATATCTTTAAAGTTACCATCTTGTTTTATTATTACTTCTTTTTCTTTAACCATTTCTAAAATAGATAAGAAAGTTACAACAATAAAACTAGTATTATGAACTTCAAAAAGTTCTGTAAATAATACTTTCTTCTTTTCTTTTAAGATATTCTTTATTTTAGCTTTTCTTTCTTTAATGCTATATTCTTTATTAGTTATTTTAGTTGTTATGGGTTTTTCTTTATCTAATCTTTGTAAAAAGTCTTTGAAAGCATTAACTAAATCATCAATAGATTCTTCATTGGAATAAGTTATTTTTTCATCTAGATAATTACTTATTCTTTCAGGTGACTTGACATGTATTTCTTGTCTAGTTTCTTCCATATTTTTAAATGTATCAATCATGTCTTTATATTTTTGATACTCGACTAGTTTATTGATAAGATTTTCTCTAGATACACTTTCTTCATCATCTTCTTCTGGCTCTTCATCTGTTATAGGTAATAATGATTTAGATTTTATTTCCATAAGTTCTGCAGCCATTACTAAATAGGAAGATGCAACATTAATATTTAATTCTTCCATCTTATTTAGGTAATCTAAATATTGTTTCGTTATTTCATTTATTTCAATGTCATAGATACTAATATTAGATTCTTTAATAAGATGTAATAGTAAATCTAACGGTCCTTCAAATTCATTTATTTTGATACTATAATCCATATCTAACACCTAATGTAATTATAACATAAAAAAAAGCATTTACAAACTAAATGCTTTTATTTTTTTACTCTAGAATATACGTAATGACTTCCTTTTCCAATTACTGGTTTTAATGCCTCTAATAATTCATATGGATTTCTATTCGGAGCACTAAATGCTACTCCTTCAAAGATATCTACTAATTCTCTAGATAGACCACATTTTTTTAAATACTCAATATATTCAAAAAACTCTTCTAGGGTAAAATTAGCGACATTCTTTCCATATATATAATTTAAAATAACTATTATATAGCAATACAAATCAGTATTTTCATCAGGAACGAAATAACTTAATGGACTATAATGATATTTTTGATATTTATATTTAGATTCTTTGGTTTCATCTTTTTGATATTTATATACTTCATTAATGAATCTACCCGTTGATAAATATTTACTACTAAAAATTTGATTACCATTTATTTTACATGAGTCCATATCAACTAATCTAACATTACCATCTTTATCAACAATAAAATTACTTTCATGTAAATCGTTTATAAAGAAATCTTTGATACTGGTATATTCTCTTACTTTTCGCATTTTTTCTAGAATAACGCCAATTTGTCTTAGACAATCTATTTGATATTCTGGATCTACTTTTTTATCCATCAAAACTGTTTTTAAATTAAGGGATTCAATTAGTTGAATTGTAAAACCGACAATTTCATGAACGACAGTAGCTATTTCTTCGGGATAAACAATTTCTTCAATATCAATTTCATCTTTTAAGTCTATTAAAGAATTTATAGTCCATAATTTATTACCAAATTGAGGGCCACTATTTAAATATAATTTTTTTAATAGTTTGGTTTCTTTGTTCCATCCCTTTTTAGTTGGTAAAATGTATAGTACTCCTTCTGTGCTACATACATAATCTGGTATTTTATATTGTTCTAATGATTCAAACTGTTTTTTAGTAAGATTTATTGTTTTCATAGCACCCCTTCTTTCAGGGTGAATATAATAGCACAAATGTATGCTTTTGTCAATTTTTATGGTTTAAAAAAAGAACACGTAGTGTTCTATTTTTGACAGTTTGGACAGTAGTATGTTCCTCTACCATTTATGGTAGTTTTTATTATTTTATGTTTACATGTTGGACATGGCATATCCTTTTTACCATGAACTAATAATTCTTGTTGGAACATACCGGTAATACCATCAACAGATGTATAGGTATGAATGGTAGTACCACCTTTTTCGATAGCTTTTTCTAAGACGGTTCTAGTATTGGTAATAATATCTAATATATTTTTATCTGTTAAATCTTTACCATAGGTATTAGGATTTATTTTAGATAAGAACAATATTTCATCATCATATATATTGCCAATACCTGTAATAATGCTTTGATCTAAGAGTAAAGTTTTGATAGGTAATCTTCTATTTAATTTATCTTTTAGATAATCTTTAGTTAATTCTTTATCCCATGGCTCTAATCCCAATTTACTTATTGGAGTTAGATTTAGTTCATCTTTTTTTACTAGATACATTTTACCAAATTTTCTTGTATCATTATATCTTAGTTCTTTATCATTATCTAAAGAGAATATGACATGATCGTGCTTGCTAAGTTCTTCATTATGATCTTTGATAAAATATTTACCTTCCATTCGAAGATGAGATATTAGATAGTAATCATCTAGATTAAACATAAGAAATTTGCCTCTTCTTTCAATATCTTTGATTACTTTGTTTTCTATCTCTTTTACAAACTTAGATACTTCTGGATAAGCAATAATGCCATTCCATAACACTTTACATTTTAATATTTTTCTTCCTTTTACTTTCTTTATTAGACCCCTTCTAACAGTTTCTACTTCTGGTAATTCTGGCATACTTCACCTACTTTGCATCATACCAATTAGTTCCTACCTCGATATCAACTTCTAGAGGAACAGATAATTCGATGGTATTTTCCATAGTATCTTTTACTAATTTTTTTAATTTATCTAATTCACTATTTTTTACATTAAAGATTAATTCATCGTGTACTTGTAATAACATGGTACTTTCCATTTTTTCTTCAGACATCTTTTTGTCTATTTCAATCATAGCTTTTTTTAGAATATCAGCACTACTTCCTTGAATTGGAGTATTTAGAGCCATACGTTCACCCATACTTCTCTCAATATAGTTTTTGCTTGATAATTCATCAATAGTTCTAATTCTTCCCATGATAGTTTTAACATAACCATTTTGATGAGCTTCTTCAATTTCAGTATTCATATAATCTTTAATACCCGGATAGGTATCAAAATAAGTATTTATAAAATCTTTGGCGGCCTTTGGTGATATACCAATATCTTCAGCTAAACCATATGGACTAATACCATAAAGAATACCAAAGTTGACAGCCTTAGCTTGACGACGCATATCTTTAGTAACATTATCCTTATCAACTTTAAAGATATCCATAGCTGTTTTAGTATGTATGTCTAAACCGTTTTTAAAAGCATCTATTAAATCTTTTACATTTGATAAATGAGCAAATATTCTTAATTCTATTTGAGAATAATCGGATGACATAATTAGAGAATCTTCTTCAGGAATAAAGGCTTTTCTAATTAGTTTACCAAATTCATTTCTAACTGGGATATTCTGAAGGTTTGGTTCAATACTTGATAATCTACCAGTTCTTGTTAATGTTTGAGTATAAATAGTATGTATTTTACCATCAGCTGATACAGAATTTAATATTCCTTCAAGATATGTTGTATATAGTTTGTTTAATAGGCGGTATTCTAAAACTAATCTTACTATTGGATATTCGACTAGTTTTCCTAAAACATTTGCATCTGTAACATAACCTGTCTTATTCTTTTTAGCATTTGGTAATTTTAATTCATCAAACAATATTTCACCTAATTGTTTTGGTGATGAGATATTAAATTCACGACCAGCTAAATTATATATTTTTAAACTGACATCATCAATTTTACTTTTAATATCTTTTTTCATTTCTTCAAGAATAGATGTATCCACTCTTATACCATTTAGTTCCATTTTAGCTAAAACAACAGATAGTGGCAATTCTACTTCATCATATAATTTATAAACATCATTATCTTTCATTCTATCCATAAGAACGGGATATAATTCAAATATTGTTCTTGCTCTTAAAACATTTCTTTTAGCCAACTCTTCATCAGTTAATTTTGCTTTTTTATCATAATATGGTATTTCTTTATCCATAGCACTTGCTAAATATGCAATATCATCTTTAGCAGGCATATTTAAGAGATAAGCTGCTAACATGATATCAAAGGCGCAATCTGGAACATACATATTATTTCTTTTTAGAAATGAATACATTTTTTTATAGTTATATGTATATACTTCGATGTTCTTTAAGAAATTAGTATCTTTTAAATCTTCACTTTTTATATAGATACTTACTTTATCATTATAAATACCCATACCAATTAAATTAGCTAAATGATAGTTATCATCATCTAGATCTAACCATATAGCTACTGGAGAATCTAATTTAATATTAGATATGTCTTTTACTACTTCACAAGATACTTCTTTGGTTTCTTCTTTAGGTACTTTTTTTAGGAAAGAATGGAAATTTAAATCATTATAAATATTGATTAAATCATCTGTCATTTCTTCTTTGTATTTAATACCATCAAAGGATGTATCTATTGGTACTTCCCTATATATCGTAGCAATATCATATGACATGTAAGCATTGTCTTTATCATTTAATAATTTATCGTGAACTGCTCCCTTAATAGAATCTAGATTTCTATAAACGCCATCTAAAGAGCCATATTCTTGTAATAACTTGATGGCTGTCTTTTCACCAATGCCTTTTACACCAGGAATGTTATCTGAAGCATCACCCATTAGTGATTTTAAATCAATCATTTTGATTGGATCTAATCCATAAGTTTCTCTAAATACTTCTTTGTTCATACGAATGTAATCTTTTGGTTTTAATAATTTGACTTCAACATCATCTGATATCAATTGTAATAAGTCTTTATCACTACTTATAATGGTTGCAATATAATCTTTGTCTTCATCTACTTTTTTAGCAAATGTACCAATAATATCATCTGCTTCATAACCTTCTAATTCAAAGTATTTGATACCCATAGCATTAAGTATTTTTTTAGCGACAGGAAATTGTTTTTTTAAATCATCTGGTGTTTCATCTCTAGTTCCTTTATAGTAATCATATTTTTCATGACGGAATGTTTTGCCAATATCAAAGGCAACCATAATATACTCAGGTTTTTCTTCAGCAATTATTTTATGCATCATATTGACAAATCCATATAAAGCATTTGTTGGAAAGCCTTCACTATTTGTCATAATACTTCCAGAATACAATGTGGCATAAAAACTACGAAACATTAGATTATTACCATCTACCAAGATTACTTTTTTCATAATATCACCTACATATATCATACCATAAAATAAAGAAAAAACTTCACAAAATGTGAAGTTTATCTAATAACATATGGATTATTTAAAGTACCGTCACCAGATATTAGGAATGTTCTAGTTCCTAAATATTTAACTGGTCTTATTTTAAGTTCTTCATTGACGTCTAATTCGCTATAATTTTTACCCACAGCGTAGACTGTATTATTTACTTTAATAGTTTCTTCAGGTGCTTCTTCAGGAGTTTCTTCAAGAGGTTCAGTAGAAGTCTCTTCTTCTTTTACTTCTTCGACAGGAGCTTCTACCTTTGGTTCAACCTTGACATATTTAGTTGACATTGTCCATTCATATAGGCCATCATTATTATTTAACCAATTGTTTTTAAAGCAATTATCATCATAATCTTTTATTTTTTTATCTTTACAGTTTGAAGCATTTAGATAATCTGATAATGACATAATGCTTGTTTCTGTCTCATCAGTATTTTCAAGATATTCAATCTTATCTAAAGAAATATCTAAATCAGTTATGTTTTCTATCTTATATTTTAGAGATGTCATAGTATTTAAGTCATTAGTTTTATACTCTTTATTTAGGCGTGTTCTAATACTTGAATCATTCCAAATATTGGTTTCTTCATCATACTTATAATTGCCAATACTATCATTTCTAATTATTTTAAGGATAGATTTGTCATTATCTTGATAGATACCAAGTATTCTCCATAATTCACATGTTTTGTTATCATTATAGTCTTTACAATTATAATATATGAAGTTATTTGGATTATCACCATAGTATACGTAATTATTATTTATTTTTTGAAGTCCAGAAGTTCCAGACATGTAACCAGATAATATATCATATTTAGTAACAACATATTCTTTGTTATTGCCTTCACCTACTTCTTTTGCTTCAAGAATACGGTATAAGGTATCACATGTTTCACTTTTTATACATGTATAGTAATTATTATCACTGGTAGTTTGATAATTAGTAATTTCATTTTTATCTATTTCTGTTTGATTGACTAAAGTAAATACTTCATCTTTATAATTAAAGGCACTTGCAATATAGACTTTATCATTAGTAATCTTTATTTCTTTGGTTATATTTTTATATGTTAAATAACCTGATTCATGGTTAGTTGTAAGTGGTTCTTTAGTAAGACTCTCAATCAAATTGCTTGGTTTAGCAATAAAAGATGTAATTACTGATTTATCAGATGAAAGATTTAGAGCACAACTTTCGCCATTTCTAGCATATGTCAAACCAACATTTACTTTAACATCTTCTTCATTATCATTTATTATGATTACGCTGATACGATGATTGGTAGTTCCTTCGATAACGCCATTAGCTGTTAATTCTTCTTCATTATTTTCATAGACGCCAATCTTCGTCGTATCAACTTTATCACCGATAACTTTATACCATGCACTATAACATAGTTCATATTCAAGGTTATTATATAAATCAATATCGGTTGTAATTAACGATTCTTTAGGAACTGTTAATTGTTTATATTCATATGCCTCTTCATTTATATTTAAACTATTTGGAGTATGAATGCTAACGATATCAGATGTACCACTCTCTAATGTAAATATTGAATAAGTTGAATATACTGATAGGGATACTATTCCACCAATAATAATCATCAGTAAATATATCTGCTTTATGTGATACTTATTCATACATTCATCTCCTTTCGTTTTTTTGTTTTATTTTAGTATTTTAATTGTTTTGAATAAATTGTAATCCTTCCGGAAATCCTACTTCCCATTTCTTCTTTTTGGTCATAGTTGGTGTTATCCCACCATATTATTAATGTGTAAGTAGCTGTTCCATTATGAGCTAAATACATGTTGCTTGCCAAAGTTACAGTTCCTTCAGCTTGTGGAACATATCCTCTAGCCATCTCTTTTCCTTCACTATTGAAAATGGCATACTTTAATGCTTTATCATTAAATTCATTCATTCTAACATCTAAATCAACGGCAATTGTTTGTTCAAGAGTTCCAGAACTTTCTACTGAAAAAGTATTACGATATACACCATCATATGTATCATATGTAACGTTTGATTTAGGAAATAATTCTGGATTTTTAATATATACACCATCGATATAACTTATCTGAAGGGTTCCAGTATATAATGTTGTTCCTTCATCCTTTTGGCTAGCTACCAAGGCGAAATATGCTAGAGTAGCTCCGACAATCATAGTGATTAGCGTTAAAATAAGAACAATCATATAAAACATTTTTTTCTTGCTAGAGCTATGTTCTATCATTATTATCACCTATTATAATCATACAACAGACGGAAAAAAAAAGCAAGATTAACTCGCTTTTATTTTTAAGGTCTTGGTGTCCATTCACCAGTTACACGGCCCGTGCCATTATCAATAACGTCAATAACGATTGTTCCTCTAAATGATTTACCTTGGTCGATATTTTGATCATGGGTATTCTCTTTAATAAATAATACAATATCATATACTTGTGCAGTTGCAGCGACAGTCTTTGTCAACTCATTTGCACTACTGTCATATCCAAATAATGAATGTGTGTGTAGATATGATTTAATTCCATCTGTCATTGAATAACATGGAGTTTCGCCTTCTGCACCATCACACTTATCTACCCCAAGTGTTTCAGAATTTCCTTCAAGAGTTATCCATGTTTGGTTTGTGACATCCCTTACAGCATATGCTAGCCATGAAAATTCATTTGTTTCAGGATTTAATCTAGCTGAAATTGTTCTTGGTTGATCGCTACTAATGCTAAAACGATAGACACTACAAACTTCCCTACCATTGCTGTCAATACACCAACCGCCTCTTTCATTAATTGGTGTATCTGTATCCTCCCAGTCATGCTCTAGTTCGTCGGTTCTATCTAAATATACAGAACTTACAACATCCCATGTTGCAGGTATTAATTCATCAGCTTGCGCGATGACCTCTTTACCATCTTCATAGTTAATACTAACAGTAGCTGCCTTTGCTGCAACAGCTCCTTCATCACTGGAAGAAGATATTGAGAAATAAGCAAGTGTTGCTCCAACTAAAGCAATAATTAAAGTTGCAACAGCAACTACTCCATAAAATATATCTCTACTTCTATTATCATTCATACTAGATATCACTCCTCTATTTTCATAAATATATGATATCATTTTATTTATAAAAAAGCAATATGTTTTATGTTTTTTTTGATTTTTGTGTAAAATAGAAATTTGTTATTATAGACTTTTTCGTGAAGGTTTGATAAAATTTATATGGGTGATAGATATGGATTGTGTTTTTTGTAAAATAATAAATGGAGAAATTCCTTCTTATAAGGTATATGAAGATGATATAGTTGTTGCTTTTTTGGATATTAATCCTTTTTCAACAGGACATACATTAATTGTACCTAAAGTACATACTTTGGATCTTGAAACAATCGATGATGAGACGCTTAATCACATTATGATGGTTGCTAGAAAAATTGCTAAAGATATAACTAGAAAGTTAGATGCTCCAGGATATACTTTGATACAAAATAATGGATTTGTCGAAGAAGTTAAACATTTTCACTTACATGTGATTCCTAAGTATAAAAAGGATAAAAAAATGGATATTAAAGATGTATATGAAAAAATTACTCAAAGTGAGTAATTTTTTATTTATAACACATAGTAATTTGTACTTATGATTATGGCTAGTAAAATATACAAAACTAAAAGAATTAAATATCCAGTGCTTTTATTTTGTTTTCCACTACATTCGTTCATAATATACCTCCTTTTATAGCCAAGAGCCTAGGATAATTATTAATAGGATAAATAATACTAGAACTATAGCAGCTCCTGATGTTCCACAATTTCCCATAAAACACTCTCCTCCTTTTTAATATTCTACATTATTTTATGGAAAAATCTAAAATGTGTGAGTATTTAAAACTAATAATATGGTTTTATACTTGTAATTTATATCGTTTTTTGTTATTATAGATAATGTGTCAGAGAGGAGATTAAATGATGGCAAAGAAAAATAATAAAGTCAATAAGGAAGAAATTAAAAAGGGTGTCAACGATAAAGTTGAAAAAGAAGTAAAGGAAGATAAGGCTAAAGTTAAAGCTGCTAGAAAAAAGGAAAGAAACGAAAAAATAACTGATTTCTTATGTAAAGTAGATGACAATAGAATGCCAATTATCTTGTTTGTAGTTGGATTCTTATTAGCTACATTACTATTTAGATGTATTTTGTGGCCAGATCGTATTGCTACATTAAAGGATGGTACACAACCAGTAGTAAATATTAAAGATGGTGTTATTACTGCAGATGATCTATATGAAAGTATGAAGAAGAAATATTCAATCAATACCTTACTTAATGATGTAGATAATAAGCTTTTAGTAGACTTATATCCATCAGATAAGGAAATGGAAGATAGTGTTAAGGATACGGCAGATTATTACTACTATGTATATGAAAATAATTATGGATATTCAAAAGAAGAATTTTTAAATAATTATGGATTTGGTAGTGAAGCAGACTTTATTGATAGTTTAAGATTAGACTATCGTAGAAATAAGTATTATGAAGATTATGTTTTAAGTTTAATCAATGATAGTGATGTTGAAAAGTACTATGAAAGCAAGGTATTCGGAGATGTCGATTCAAAACATATTTTAGTTAGTGTTAGTGAAGATGGGCTTAGTGATGATGAAGCTAAAGCATTAGCTAAAGAAATTATTAAAAAGCTTAATGATGGAACGAGTTGGGACGATGTTGTTACCGAATATAAAGATAAGATTACTCATGAAGAATTAGGTTATAAAGCATTTAATGCATCTCTTGAAAGTGCATATTTAGAAGAATGTAAAAATCTAGAAGTTGATTCTTATAGTGAAACTCCAGTACGTACATCTTATGGATATCATATTGTATATAAAATAGACCAAAAAGATAAACCTGAACTAGATACAGTTAAAGATGATATCAAAGATATTTTAGCTAAGGAAAAGAAAGATGCCGATAGTAATTTATACTACAAAGCATTAATTAAAATGAGAGAAGAAGCTGAAGTAGAATTCGTTGATTCAAAATTTATTGATGCTTATAAAAAATATGTAAGTAGTTATAAATAATAATTAAAAAATCATTTCAATTAGGAAATGATTTTTTTAATTCTAAATTAATATTACTAATGTGATTATATACTTCATATGGATTCTTTTTAGTTAATTCTTTAATATCTTGGTATATTTTCTTGATATCTTTTTCTTCTTTGTTATATATATCAAAATATAAGTATTTAAGGATATATTCATCTTTATTAATATCGATATTCTTTAGATAATTGTTAATATGTGATGTTTTTTCAATAAATCCCCTACTTTTATAATTCGTTTTCTTCTTTTTAGTTATATCGTATTTAAGATTAATTTTCTTTATTAAATTAGCATCTTCTAAAATATCATCGGCTTCTTCAAAAACAAGGCTACTCTTTTTTAAAACATTTCCTAAATTATCGATCATTAATCCTATTATTTCAAAGCCACTAGTTAGTAAGAATATTTTATTATGTTTTGGTAAACTGCTTATATCTATTTTGGTATTATGTCTTTTAATATTTAGATAATCATTACTATTAATCTTATAGATGGGTATTTTCTTAGCATTGATAATTTTATCAGTTGTCTTCCATTCATAATAGTCATAATAATCATCTTGAAAATTTAAGACAATGTCATATATGTAATCCATATTTTTTGGCTCCTTTTATGTAAAGTGATAGATTCATAATTATTAGACCTATAAATACAAAATAACACTCAAATCTACCAGTAATAAATTTAACATAATATGAAAAATTATACCCAACAGTTAAGATATTTAAGTATAATATAAGATAAATAAAGCCTAATGTTGTGAGTCCAAAGCCTAGTAAAAAGAAAAAAATACGGGTCATTTGAATCACCTATAATAGTGTATTCAAAATCCGTATTTTTATTATTCTAAATGTTTTGTATCATCTAGTTTAACATCACTGATAGATTCAAATTTCTTTGTTATTTTTTCGGAAGTAATGTTTAAATTCTCTACATCTTTATTTACTGTCTCAATACTTCTTGATAATTTATCCCAACGTTCTTTATATCTAGAAAATTCTAATCCTAATTTATTTAATTCATCATGGACAACTTTAGCATATTTATCTCTTTCCATGTTTTTAAGTAATACTTCAATAGTTGTCATAGATGATATTAGGGTTGTTGGAGATGTAATCCATACATTTCTTTTGTAAGCATATTCAACAAGATCATTATGATACGCATTTATTTCGGCGAATATTGCTTCAGCTGGTAAAAACATAATTGCTTGGTTAGAAGTTACACCAGGAATAATATATTTACTGCTTATGGCATCGATATGTTTTTTTACATCCATTTTAAATTGCTTTTCATAGGCTGCTCTACCCTCTGGACTAATACTTTTATCAACCATTAAACGATAGTTTTCCAATGGAAACTTTGAATCTATCGCTACCATGCCTAACGGCTCTGGAGCAAATATTATTGCATCGGCAATTGTCGTATTAGGAAGAGTGTATTGTAACCTATATATTTTGTCATTTTTTTCACCAAAAACGCTAGACAGAATATGTTTAAGATTTACTTCACCAAATATTCCTCTACTCTTCTTATCAGTAAGAATACTTTGGAGGGAGATAATATCTCCGGATAGGTTATCAATTTTTTTCTGAGCTTCGTCGATTTTAGATAATCTTTCTAAGACATTAGTAAATGTCTTATTTGTTTTACTAAAATTATCATCTAATCTTTCATTCACTTTATCGTTTATATATCTTAGTCTCTTATCTACTTTATCTTCTAGTTTATCAAAATCTTCAGTTATACTTCTAGACAAATCATTACGAAAATCTGATAATTCTTTGACGGTTGAGGTTTCTACTCTACCTAGTTTTTCAATAAGACTACTATTGCCTCTTACTAAAAGAATTATTAAAAGAATAATTGAAATAGCAAGTAAGCCAATTATTATATAATCTAACATACTATCACCTAAGTATATTATAACTTATTTAAAATTATTTTTAAAGTATAAATAGCCTTCTTTTATATAATATGTATGATAGCCAAACATATTTAATCTATCACTAATTTCTTTACTTTGGTGCCCATAATCACAATATAAGTAATAGGTATTCTTTTTATCTAGGTACATACTATAATTTGATAATAAACTATAATATGGTATATTGGTAGCTCCCGGGATATGATCAAGATTATAACTATAGTTATCTCTTATATCTATTATATTAGGATTATATGTATTTAATAGTTCATGAATACTTACTTCATTCATAAAATCACCTATAATATTATATTCTTCATAAAATAATGAAGTAAGTTATTATGACTATACTAATTCATAGGTGGTATTAAATATTCTTGAATCACTACAATATTCCATTATAAATTTATTATTCTTTTTGCAAATAATAATCCCTATTGTTTTATCTTGATATATATTTTTAAGGTGTTTATCAATATAATTCATATAAATTTCTATTTGTCCAATATGCTCTTTTTTTAGTTTTTTTATCTTAAGTTCAACCACAACATAACAGTTAAATTTTATATTAAATAATAATATATCGAGATAATTTGGTATATTACCGATCATTATTTTATATTCATTGGCTATATACGAAAAGCCTTCACCTAATTCGCTTAAAAAATTATCGATATCTTCCAAAATTAATTTTTTCAATATTTTTTCAGATATTATTTCATAATTGTTTGTATTTCTGATTATAATCGGATGTTTAATCAAATCTTCAATAGAGTTTTCAGTGCTTTCAATTAATTTATTCTTGCTATTTTCATCTAATCTTTCGTATTCTTTGTTTTTGATCTTTTTCCTTAGTTCTCTAATTCCAAGATTTTGTCTTTCTGATACTTTTATAAAGTAATTCATTTTATTTAAATCATTTAATGGCAGAATTTCTTGATAATGACTCCATGTTAATTGGTGCGACAGTGCCGCACCTTTTTGGATTGATAGATAAAACTTTCTCATTCTCTTTAGCATTGTAATCGTAAATCCTTTTCCTAATTCTATAGTCAATCTTTCGGAATATTCTTTAATTAATCCATCGCCATATTTGGCTCTTTCTTCTCCACCTTGGGCTTCAATTAATAGTTTTCCCACATTATAGTATTTTTCAAGTTCATATCTGTTTTTACTATAGTCTTTTACTCTTTTATTGATTTCATTATCAATTAGTTCATTTTTTATTAACTTGTAATAATTCATATTTTTCTCCCTTCATATATAATATTCAAGAAAAAATAGTGAATTACTTTTAAAATACTAAAATTTAACATAAAAAAAGAAGATTTTACAAATCTTCTTTAAAATCATTCTTTTCTTAAATACCAAATTGATACTCCTAGAAGCATTCCACCAAGAACATTTCCTAATGTTACAGGAAGTAAATTCTTTAGTAAAATACTTCCTATTGTAATACTATCACTTACTAAATAGCCAATTGACAAATATGACATATTAGCTACGCTATGTTCAAATGATAATGCTACGAATGTAAATATTGGTAATATAATAACTGCTATTTTTTCAAGGGTTGTTTTAGCATTTGAGGCTAGAAATACAGCTAAACATACAAGAAAGTTACAAAGAACTCCAAGTATAATTGATTCTTTAATACTAAATGATATTTTGGTATTAGTTATTTTTATAAATGCTTCAGATAAGGTATTTCTTAGTGGTGTATTAACAATTAACAATGAAATGATTAAGGCACCTACTAGATTACCTAGATATACGATAAACCAATTTTTTAATAGCTGTTTGATTTTGATATCTTTAGTAAGGACTGGTATTATCAATAATGAATTACCAGTAAATAATTCTGTTTTCATTAGAATTACTAGTATTAAACCAATTGGAAATACTAGTCCAGATAATAATTTTGCAACACTATAATTAGTAATACTAAATGATGCTAATGTAGATAATACACCAGCTAAGGCAATAAATATACCAGCAAATATAGCCAAGACAAACGTTTTTAATGGTTTGTTGTTAATTTTTCCTTTAGCTGTAACAAGATAATTTTCTATTTCCATAATTATTCTCCATCACTAAAGAAATCATCAAAGAAATTCTCATCATCTGTATCATCAGTGTACATTCTAGTATTATTATCTTTCGATAAATCATTAATATTTACAACATTGCTTGGTTCAGTTTTTGGAGCAGATACTGTAGTAACAGGTGCTGCTGGTTGCTGAACTGCGGCTTGTTTTTTCTTCTCTTCTTCTTCTTTTTCTTTTCTTTCTTCTTCTTCTAATTCAGCAATTTTAGCATCTATTTTCTTAACTAAATCATCAACATTTAGTTCGCCTTCTCTATTAGAATTCATTCCGCCATTCATGGCAAATGGGTTTGGTGAAAACATCGGAGATTGTGAAGACATACCCATCATTGGATTAAATGACATTCCACCTTCATCATCTGGAGATGACATCATTTCTTCCATTTTTTTCTTTTTCATTTCTTTAACATATTCTCTTATATCAAATAGTTCAACTTCCCTTTTTTGTCTTTCAGGATATGTTGCCTTTTCATAGTGTGTACCCCAATCCATTTTATAGTTAGGGATTAGTTTTGTTTTAAAAGGCATCGTTCTAAGTCTTAAACTAATTGTTTCATATTGTTGTAATCTTTGTAAATCACTAACTGTAACAAGTGGTCTTGTTTCTTCTTTTTTATCTTTACCTACTTT
>JAEEZV010000065.1 GCA_016291995.1 Caryophanales bacterium | reverse complement strand
GGAAAAATATCCACGCGATTATGTTGTTGTAGATCAATTTGAAAATCCAAAAAGTTATTATAATCATTTAGTAGACGTGCCATTTAAGGTATACGGTATAACATTCTTAACAAAAGCCGAAGATGAATGTTTATCAGTAGCCTGTGCATCTGTTATAAGTAGATATATATTCTTAAAAGAGATGGATAAGATTAGTAAGGATATTGGAATGGTCTTACCAAAAGGAGCTTCTAATGAAGTAGATAAGTTTGGGATAGAAGTAATAAAGAAATTTGGTAAAGATAAATTAAAGGAAATTGCTAAATTAAACTTTAAAAATACTGAAAGAATATTATAAAAAAAGAAAGCTATTTTATAGACTTTCTTTTTACTTTTGAATCAACTTTTTCAAATTCGCCTGTTTCATAGTTATATGAAAAAGTCATATTAAATCTTTCATTTACTTCTTCAGTAGCTTCAGCTACGAAACTTTCTGGGATTTTACCACCAAAATATTTATTTAATTTAGATAAAGTATATTCAACTCTATGCATGTCTTCAACCATTCTTCCTTTGATAGAACGATCTTTATATTTCTTTTTGATTTCGTTATAATACAATAAAAACTCTATTTTAGCTTTTCTTTCTACCATTGATATCATTAGATCTTTAAGAATATCGCCATAATTATTTTCATATTCATCTATTCTTATTTGCTTTAAGCCAACATCTCTTAATGCATAATATCCGCTATCAGCCACATAACCATAACCAACTATATCACGGTCTACTTCCCCTAGCCCTATATATGTTATATCATCGTCAAATGTTTTGTTATAAAAACTACACAAATCTCTATTTAGTGTTAGTTCCATGATAGCTTCTTTTTCATTTTTACCACAAGTATAATGTTCAATAACTTTTCTGTTTGATTTTTTAAAATATTTAAAATTTTTACTATGATTTTTCATTATATCTCCCCCAATGCGAGTATTATTATATTAGAAAAACTAATATTAGTCAAGGAAAAAGAAGTTAAGAATTCTTTAACATTTTCTTAACTTCTTTTAAATATTTATCGACATTGCTGGCGTCACTTCCGCCACCTTGAGCAAAGAATTGATTTCCTCCACCATTACCACTACATTTAGTACAAATATCTTTAACAATATTGCCACAATGAATTTCTTTTTTGTCGATATTAGTTTTACAAATAATATTAACACTATTCTTACCAAGATTAGCTAGTAAGATAAAGGCATTATCTAATGAATTTGCTAAATTGTCGACAAGTTGTTTTAAAACAGATATTTCATAATTCTTAGTCGTAGCTACGATAACATTCATACCATTAATTTGTTCTAATATTTTCATAAAGGCATCAGTATTACTTAGTGACTTATTAGCTATTTCATCATTTACTTCTTTTTCTAATTTCTTGACGGATATTTTTAATCTTTCTAGAGCGTCTTTATAATATACGACATCACTATAACTATCTAGTAATTGATAATCGATATTAAAATCGAAATAGCATTCTACTTTTTCTTTCTTAGCTTGTTTTATTAGATCTTTTGATTTAGCTAGTAATTTAGCTATTTCAGTTGTGTATGGTTTAATTACTTCACGTAGTTCTCTTTCGATGTTATTACCGGTTGTTCCTTCGATACGATATGTATCGCTACCTTTATTCTCTATTTTTAGAATAGCAAATGGTCCAATATCTTGAGTGTTACTAACGTGTGTTCCACCACATAATTCAATTGATGAACCGATCGTTACAACTCTAACGATATCTTCATATTTATCTTCGAATAGAGCCATAGCCCCAGTTTTCTTAGCTTCACTAATTGGCATGTATTCAATTTTTGTTTTAGTATTTTTCTTAATTTTAGCATTAACTTTCTTTTCGATATCGACTAATATTTCATCAGATAGTCTTCCACGGTAAGTGAAGTCAAATCTAAAGCTTTTATCATCTACTCTACTACCAGCCTGGTGAACAGAGTCTCCAAGTACTTCTTGTAATGTCTTTTGAAGAATGTGCGTAGCTGAGTGATTTCTAGCGGTAGCTTCACGTGATGGTAAATCGACATGAGTTAGAATGCTTTCTCCTTTGATAATCGTGCCATCTAAAACACGTACTTTAATTAAATGCTGCTTGTTTGGACACTTTATAACATCTAATACTTCTAGTTTACAACTATTATTTTTTAGATATCCTTTATCGGCAGCTTGTCCACCACTTTCGGCATAAAATGGGTTGTCTTTGACAAAGATATAGCATTCGGTATTACATTTATTAACAAATTTACCATTTTTAATTATTTCTTGGATATATGTTTTAGATCCTAGGGTATCATAACCAATAAATTCACTAGGTTCTTTGTAATTTAGTAATAATTCATTTTGAACATTCATACTATTTACAGTTTTTCTACTTCTTCTAGCTTGTTCTTTTTGAATTTCCATAAATCTTTCGAATCCTTCATAATCAATTTTGAATCCTTTTTCACTAGCTACTTCTTCGGTTAATTCAATTGGATAGCCATAAGTATCATATAGTTTAAAGGCATCTAGACCACTAATTACTTTTTCTTTACTTGTAGTAAATATTTCATCTAATCTTTTTTCACCTTGTAATAATGTTTTCTGGAATAATTCTTCTTCTTTGGTAATTAGTTTTTTTATCATTGGCCTATTATGTTCTAAATCAGGATATACTTCACGATAATTATCTACGACAATGTCTATTAAATCAGCCATAAATGTTCTAGCAATATTTAGTTTTCGACCCATTCTAGCTGCTCTACGAAGTAATCTTCTTAGAACATAACCACGACCATAGTTTTCAAATGAAGCACCATCAGATAAGGCAAATGTTAATGTTCTTATATGATCAGCAATTACTTTATATTCCATTTGACCTAAATAAGGGATATGAGCAATTTCTTCGATACCATGCATGATAGGCATAAATAAGTCTGTTTCATAGTTAGTTTCAGTTCCTTGAAGGATACATGCCATTCTTTCTACACCCATACCGGTATCAATATTTTTACTTGGTAATTCCTCATATTTTTCTCTTGGAACACCTTCTTTAGCATTATATTGGCTAAATACATTATTCCATATTTCAATATATCTATCATTTTCTATTTCTTGTTTAAGTAGTTTGATACCAACATTATCTGGATCATACTTTGGTCCTCTATCATAGAATATTTCTGAATCTGGTCCACTAGGTCCTTCACCTATTTCCCAATAATTACCTCTCAATTTGATAATGTGTTCTTTAGGCATACCTAATTTTACCCATAGTTTATATGCTTCAGTATCATTTGGGTATACAGTTACATATAATTTTTCGACAGGAATACCAAAATATTTGGGACTAGTCAAAAGTTCCATAGCCCAAGTTAAGGCTTCTTCTTTGAAATAATCACCGATTGAGAAGTTTCCTAACATTTGGAAAAATGTATGGTGTCTAGCTGTTTTACCAACGGATTCGATATCACCAGTTCTAATACATTTTTGACAACTAGTTAATCTTCTGTTTTGAGGAATGATTGTGCCATCAAAATATTTTTTTAGTGGTGTTACACCAGCATTAATCCATAATACTGTCGGATCATCTCTAGGAATTAGACTAGCTGATTCTATTTCAGTATGTCCTTTACTTTTAAAGAAATCAAGATATGTTCTAATTATTTCATTTCCTTTTAATTTATTCATTTTTATCACCTTCCATTATTTTTCTTACTATTTCTACTTCTTCTTCCACTGTTAGATTAGTCGTATCAATATATATTTGATCGTCAGTTCGCATAAGGGCACCAACTTCCTTGTGCATGTCGTTATAGTCACGCTTTTCAATACTATCATATACTTCTTGATATGACATATCGATACCTTTTTCTAAGTTTTCTTTATATCTTCTTTTAGCTCTTTCTTCCACACTAGCATCTAGATAGAATTTATATTTGGTATCTGGAAATACAACAGTTGTAATATCTCTTCCTTCCATTACAACATCTTTTCCTTTAGCTATTTCTCTTTGTAAATAGACCATTTTTTCTCTTACTTCTTTAATACTAGAGATTGGTGATACGATAGCAGTTACTTCTTTACTACGAATATCTTTTGTAACATCTTTATCATTTAAAAACACTTTACCATCTAAGGTTAATTCTATTTTAATATCATTAACTATTTCAATTATTTTTTTAGTATCCGTAATATCGACATTATTATCAATTGTAGCTAGGGCTACGCATCTATACATCGCTCCGGTATCAATATTTACTAAATTTAATCTTTCAGCAAGCAACTTAGCTAAGGTTCCTTTTCCACTACCAGCAGGGCCATCTATGGCAATTACTTTATTCATAATTACTCCTTTCAAAATAAAACGCGAATTAATCATTCTCTAGGAACGAATTAATCCGCGGTACCATCCTAATTATACTAATGTATAACCTTAATTTGAATAACGGGTATACCCGGTGATGATTAGTCACATTCATAAAAGTAGCTTCGGATAATTAACTTATCTATTTGCACCAACCATAGACTCTCTTAAAAGTATCACTATCTTACTTATCTTTTACATTATTTTATTACATAAATTTATTCATTTGTTTCATCATTTGATTAACTTGCTTTTGCGATGGTGTCCTTCCCATTCCACTCATCATAGCTTTAATCATTTGTTCATTTATTGGAGGATTCTTCTTTAAGTATTTCTTCATAGCAGCTCTTGCAATAAAGAAACCTGCTACTCCTCCGGCAATTAATCCAAGTACTAAATATAATATATCTCTTAACATAATTTACGTCCTTTCTAGATAATTATACTAAACTAGTTTCGTTTTGTCTATCTTTATTTAATAAGTCTAACCAAAAATAATCTTTATTTTTAAAGTCACAGATAAATATGTTATCCAAGCATTGATTTAAATCATTTAAGAATACGGAATATATATCATCTGTCTTTAGAATAAGACATGTGCTATTAACCGTGAGAACATTATGTTTTTCATTCTTAATAGTATGAATATTATTATCTCGATAATAGTTATTATTATTTTTGTTGATATGATAGATATATTCATTTATAGCTAATTTATTAAATGAAACAGCAAACTTTTTATAATACCGATAACTTATTAACATATCATATTCTTTTGTATAATATAATTCTTCGATTATTTTATACATTTTATAGGGCCATTTTTTATAAATATAGGCAAAATATTTATTTATTTTGAAGATATAATAGGTTCTCATAATATCACCATAGTAATATTAATCCTAAAAATCTTCATAAATTGTCGTTTTATATATTATTTTTAATTCTTATTACAATACTTGGAATATCAAGTTCGTATTCGTTTATTAATTCATCTGCTGAAGCACTCTTAGAGTATGAATTTATGCCGATAATATCTTCTTCGTTTCTTACAAGACGATGTAATGATTTATCACTAGATAATTCGATTATCATTCGTTTATATCCTTTTGGTAATACTTGATTTTGATATTCTTTAGGTTGTTTCATAAATTCATCAATACTTGGCATAGAAATAATTCTGGCTTCGATGAAACTCTTTAATAATTCTTTTTTAAGTTTCATAGCTAGGGTTACTTCGGCACCACTAGCAATAAGCATTACATCTAGACGACTTTTTACTTCGCTAATTACATAGCCACCTAAAGCTACTTCATCAACGGATGTAAATTTGTAACTTTCAGTTGGCAATTTAGATACGATAATAGCTGTTGGTTTCTTTTCTTTTAAGGCAATTTGCCATACACCAATCAATTCTTTATAATCGCATGGTCTATAAACATTTAAATTAGGAATTGATCTCAACATGCTTATTTGTTCAACTGGTGCTTCTGATTTACCTAAAAATTCAGTCTTAATACTATCATGTGTAAAAATATAAGTAATTGGTAAATTCATAATAGCGCTTGATCTAATAGCACTCTTCATATTATCAGCAGATGTTAAATAAGCTGCGCCAAATACTCTAAAGTGACATAAGGCCATACCATTTAAGATAAGTCCCAGGGCATTTTCTCTATTACCAAAGGAAATATTTTTACCGGTATAGTTATCTTCTTTATAATCTTCACCATTTTTTAGATATGCTTTTGTTTGATTTGCAACACCAGCAGTACCACCCATAAATTTATTTATGAAGGCAGAAATTACATTCATAATCTGGAAGTTGATATCGCACATTGGTTTATCTAAGAATAGTTTTTCACTGTCGATAACTTTATTTAAATTTAAAATAATATCTTCATCATTGATATAATCATTTAATTCTTGTACTTCTTTTTCGGTAGCAGTACTTGTATATGTCTCATAATCATGATACCAATCGTTATATGCTTGTTGATTTCTTGTTCTAATTACTTTTCGGTAGGCTTCTAAATTGGCTTCATCCATAGTGAATCTTCCACTAAGATTTAATTTTGTTCTAATTTCCTCTAAATCATCACTATCTATTTTGGCGTAGATTTTGTTACTGTTTTCATAGTTTGAATATTTTCCAAAAGTAGTATTTACAATAACCATTGATGGTAATTTAGATCTAACAGCTGATTCGATAGCTTTATCTATTTCACTAATTTTTTCGCCACTTTTAACAACGAAAACATCCCAACCTAATGAAGCATAGGTATTGGCTACTTTTTCACTATAGTCTTTGGGAAGTGCGCCGTCAGCACTGATACCACTTGCATTATATAATACAACTAGATTATCCAAGTTATATTCACCAGCAAGCATAGCTGATTCATATGATGATCCTTCCATAAAATCTTCATCAGAACACATTGCATAAACTTTATAATCAAATAAATCAACTTTTTTAGAACTATATTTGCTAGCTAGATATTTACCTGACATAGCCATACCAACAGCTATTCCTAGTCCTTCACCAGGTTTACCTGTTGTAAGCTCTATTCTTCTTTCAACATTTAATTCTGGAATACCAGGAGTTACGGAATGTAAGACACGATAGTTTTTTAAATCATCCATGGTATAATCTTCAGTTGTCATATATAAACTGGTATATAAAAGTGGTGATAGTTTAGCATCTGATAATACAAATCTATCACGATTCATCCAATCACTTTTTACAGTGTCATAAACCAAATGATTTGTAAAAAGTGAATAGAATATTGGGGCAGCGGCCAAAACGCTACCTGGATATCCACAAGAAGCTTCGTTTATCATATCTAATGATAACATACGCATTTCGTCTAGCATTTTCTTTTCATTTAACTTAGACATATTTCTACCTACTTTCTCTTAAATTATAACATATTTTTTAAATATTTAAAAGAAAAAAACTAATCATATATGACTAGTTTATTTTTCTAATTTATTAACCCCTTTATAAAATCCGCATTTATCACAAACTCTATGTGGTCTAATCATTTCTCCACAATTTGGACATTTTACTAAACCATTTGCAGTAACTTTATAATGAGTTCTTCTCATATTTTTTCTAGTTTTACTAACTTTTCTAAATGGAACTGCCATTCTATTTATCCTCCTTTATTTTTAATAATTCATCTAAATTAGCGAATGGATTATTCATATTATTTCTTTCTTTATTATAAGTGTCTTCAGAAATAACTCTCCATCCATCTCCGCTAAGTTCAATATCTTCAGAAGTGGCACGCACTTTTGAAGGAACTTCTACCAATATATTCTGCCATAAAAGATCAGTTATATCAAGTAGATTTTTATCTTTTTCTAGAGTCTCTTCTAGAGATGCTTCAAAGTTATATTTAACCGGTTCTAATGTAATATCATCTTTTAAAGTCATAACTCCAGTTAAGGTTCCTGTCAATTCAATTTCACCATCTGGTGTATTTGTAACTTTACCATCGATATTTACATTTTCTAATTCATCGATCATTGAACCATCTAAATAATCTTTTGGAATATCTACTTTACCAGATACATTCATTCTTGTTATCTGATTTTGAATTAATCTTGTTATATCTATTTTCATAATTCACCGCCAGTATATTCATCAAATGTTACTTTTCCTAGATACCCATCACGTAAATCTTTAATAACAGTATCATATACTCTATCATAATCAGTTTCATTATTTCTAATGGCACCAATCTTTTTACCAATGGTATCTAAGATATTAACAATATCTTTAGTATCTGTTAAAAGGTATCTATTTTTAATATTATCTGGATACATTTTTAGAAGTTTTTCAATAATGTAAATAGCTACTTCTTCTTTATCAATGACTTCTTCTTTAATAGCTGTCATCGAAGCTAAATTTAAGGCTACTTCATTATCGTCTAACTTAGGCCACAATATTCCAGGAGTATCCAAAAGTTCAAGATCTTTATTTAACCTAATCCATTCGAGATTCTTAGTAATACCTGGTTTATTCCCAATATTAGTAGCTTTCTTACCTACCAAACGATTTATTAAGGTAGATTTACCAACATTAGGAATACCTAGTACTAATGCTCTAAGTCTTCTCTCTTTTAACCCTTTTTCATTTCTCTTTTGATTTAATATCATCAAAATTTTATTAGTTTCGTCATAAATATCACTTAAATTAGGATTATTTATTAAATCCAAAGGAACTACTTTATAACCAATGCCACTATAGTAATCCACCCATTTTTTTGTCTTACTATAATCACATAAATCCATTTT
>JAEEZV010000064.1 GCA_016291995.1 Caryophanales bacterium | reverse complement strand
GCATTTGCAGCACTGCTTGCTGAAGCACTGAAGAATGCGAATGTTGCACCGATGATAGCAACTACTAATGTAGCTACACCAATAACTCCATAAAATATTCCTTGTCCATTTCTATTTTCCATTATTCATATCCTCCTTTATCTAATTAAATAATAGCAAAAATTATGGATAAATGCAATATACATTACATTTCCTTTACATTAATTTATATAATTTTCTGATACAATCGGTACATCACTCTTTTCAGTATCTGTAAATCCCATTGTTGGTAAAATTATATCATCATTATCTTTTTGAGCATCCTCAATTTTAGATAACATATTATTTGGTTTAACTGTTCCAATATTCTTTATAATTGGCATGTTACCCATTGTCTTATTAGCATCATAGCTACTATCTTCAATTTCATACTGATTATCATCTAAGAATGGATCAGTTTGACTAAATAAATCCAATTTCTTCTCAGGTGGTTCCTCAATAAATATTTCTGTTGGAACTGTTACTTGATCCTCATCATATGGATTAAGTTTAACACTATCCAAAGTGATTGTATCTTTAACACTCTTATCATCAACTTCAGTAGTTTCAAGATTAACTACTGGTGTATCTGGCGTAACAAATACATCATCATAAGGATTTTCTGTATCATTAGAAATATCTAAATCCAAGAAATCTCCTTCGAACTTCAATTCTTTTTGATCTTTGTATTTTTCTTCCAACGTCTCAGGTTTAACACCAGTCTTAAGTTCTTCTTCCGCTTCCTTTAATTTATCTCTTTTCTTATTAAATTTCTTTGGTTCTAATACGATAACTACCTTTTTCATAACTAGTTTAGCAGTATCCGTAGCACTCTTAACATTTATTTTTACTGGATCTTCTACTTTTACTACCATATTTCCAGCCTTAGGAATAACTCTCATCGTATCAGGAAGATTATCTATTACATCTCCAATACCTTCATCAGTTGTACTAACTGAGACAGTCTCATTTTCTGAAGGCATATCCAATTTAAGAACCTCTGGAGCTTCTTCTGAATACTCTCTAAGTAAATCTAAGATTTCTGGACGATTATTAGCTTTTTCCAAACTATCTAATTTATTCTCACATTCTGTAATATCTAATATTAATTTATCAATATTTTCAATATTAAACTTCTGTGATTTAATAACACTAAATTGTTCATTAAATAAACTTGCAAAGAATTGTAAATCATCTCTATTATTAATCTCTAATTCTCTTCTAACTCTATTTCTATCTTTTAATATCTCATCTATCATGAGTCTCTTTTGATATAACTTATCATAGTCAGTTTCTTTAGCTAATACAAGTTTATATAAATCTAATACATATTTCTTTTCAGCTTCTCTATAATAATCATCTCTAGCATCTTGTACATAAGATAGATATTCTTCTCTCTCGGCACCAGTAATACCAGCACTCTTAAGTGCTTCATATGATGATAAGAAAGTATTCATAACATCATATTTCTCACGTAATGAAGTTTCTACCTTTAATGATTCACTTTCAATATCTGTATAATTAAGACTACTATAATAACTATCCTTAGTAACTAATTTATTAAATTCTTCGATTAATTCATCTTCTAATTTTGAATTAATAACTTCATTGTTAGCCTTATTATCATATCTTTCTTCTAATTCATCTCTTAGTTTTTGAAGTCTTTCATTTTCTTTTTCTATTTCTACACAATTATTTCTATATTCACAAATATTATCTAATCTACTTTTATAACCTGGAAGTTCATTCTCTAATGATACCCTAGGTAAATCATCTAAGAAATTAGATGTAATCTTGATATAATCATCGATAAAGTCATTTCTTTCTTTAACCCTATTTTGAATGAATTCAATAAGATCTTTAAGTCTAGCTTCTTCATCTTCCAAAGAAGTAGTCGTATACATTTTTGAAGCTAAAACTTCTTCATACATATTTCTCTTAACTTCATCCATTTCTCTAGCTGCCACTTCATATTTTGACATAAGTTCTTCTCTATCTCTAATGTTTCCTAGCATAATACTAGTCCTAAGTATTTTAAACTTTTTTTCTAAAATACCAACATTTGTCATTCCTTGCTTTATCATTCACATCACCTCCACATTACATAATCTTTTTGTAGTTTTCAACGCTTTTAAGAATACTTTTTTCTTTTCTACGCTTAAACTCTTCATTTCTATCTTCTTCTTCTTTTTCTTCTATCTTATCCAGAGCAGAATTTGTAATCTGTGTTCTTAAAACGTTCTCTGCTGCATATGATATACTCTCGCACATTCTAAGTTGATAACATATATAAAATGTCATCAAACTACCAAGAAACTGATTAATATCTGTTTCTATTACAAAATCTTCACCCTCGTAATATTCACCTTTAAATTCAACAGGGAAAAGTTGAATCTTCATAAATTCAAATGATGTAAGTGAATGATAGTGATTGTAATAAACGTTTATCTTACTACAAGACATACTATCAATTGCATTTTCAATACATTTTTCTATTTCTTCGAATCTCTTTATGAAATCTTCCTTGTTAATTTTCAGTACTACCGTATCATCATTATATCTAATCTTTTTACCAATGATTATCTTATTTGCTGTTTTATCTTCCCTAACATGTTTACTAACTTCTGCATTGAAGTTACCACAAAAACCATAATCATTTGCAATATAGATATTTAATTCCGGTTTAGTTTCATCGGGAGTAAAAATCATTTTATCCAAGATTAAATTTTTGTTGTACATTATTCTACTAAGAATATCTGTTACTTCTTTACCAACATCACGATATTTTTCAGCTTGTTTTAAAGCTTTATCCATCCTAAGAAGTGCCTGAAAGTTCATAACTTTAACAACATTCTTAATCTTCATGATTTACCACTCCTTATAGCTTTTTGTAATTCTTTTTCTTTAAATTCTCCTCACGTATCACAATATTATTAAGTAACTTAAATGTCATATAAGTAAAGTACAAGAATACTAGTATTGTTACAAGTCCTAATATTATAAGTAAGAATACTGATGAATATTCATTTACTAAATAATTATAAAGTAAACTTGTAACAAATATACATGACATATTTATCATACATAGTACTAAATCTTTAGGTATACGCTGATAATCATTTATAATGATATCTGCTAGCAACATAAATGCTACCGTTATTACTACATAATATATATTTAGTCCTGAAAAAGTAGCAGTACACCATATCAAAAAGATATAGTTAAGTGTTACTAAACTAAAGGACAATATACTTTTATTATCCATTCCTAAAAACAAGCCATAAAATTTAATTTTACTCGTCTTTACATTATATTTTTTTAGTGTAACTTTGAAGATAATTGCTAATACGCCAATAAAGATTATTCCTACTAATAGAAAGTTAACAATGTCTCCAATTATACTAAAATCTTTACTCATATCAATTACCCTCTTTAATCATCAAATTAAATACATTACCACTATTCATATAAAAGGCTTTTATACTCTTAAAATTTAATTCTATATCCTCACTTTTAATATCGACACTACCATCTATTTCACCTAATATAGGTAAATAATCTTGCATGATAAGAAGATTATAATCTTTACTTATAATCCTAATTACCTTAATATGTTCGTATTCGACAAGTCCTTTCTTTAGATCAAAGATTCTTACTTTTATTCCATTACCCTCATTCATGATACTTACCTATAAATAAGAACTTAGATTCATCAACATTATCATATGTACCATTTAAAATGTTTTCAACATCTATAAGTACATCTTCAATCTTAACAAATTGTCCAGGAATATTTGTAAACGCTTCAGCAACAAACATTGGTTGTGAAAAATAATATTTTAATTTCCTTGATCTATAGAAAATATTTTTATCTTCTTCAGAAAGTTCTTCGATACCTAAAATAGCAATGATTTCTTCTAGTTCTTGATATCTCGTTAAATATCTAAGTACTTCCTCTATTAAATTGAAATGTTTTTCACCAATCTTTTCTATATCTACCATTTTAGATGTTGATTTAAATACATCTATGGCTGGATATAAACCAAGTTCGGCTACTTTTCTATCCAAAACAATTTGTCCATCCATATAAGATGTAATTGTTTGAACTGCTTCATCATTATAATCATCCGCTGGTATATATATAGCCTGAAAAGAAGTAATAGATCCATCATCAGTAGAACTGATTCTTTCTTCTACCTTACTAATTTCTGCAGCCATATCAGCAGGATAACCATTTTCAATAAGTAGTTGCTTAAGTTCAGTAGCTATTTCAGACTTAGCTTGCATAAAACGATATATGTTATCTATGAATAATAACACATCTTGTTTTTTCTCATTTCTTAAATATTCAGCTAATGTAAGTCCTGCATATACTGCCTTACTTCTTGACACTGGGTTATCACCCATCTGTCCAAATACCATTGTCATATTATCCAAAAGATTTGATTCTTTCATCTCTTCATAAAGTTCTTTACCTTCACGACTACGTTCTCCAGCACCAACGAATACTGCATGTGCATTTATTGAAGCATAAACGTTATGGATAAGTTCTTTGATAAGCACTGTCTTTCCTACACCAGCACCTCCAAGAAGTCCCATTCTAAATCCTTTTTGAAGTGGAGCAAAAAAGTCAATAACTTTAATACCCGTCCATAAGATATCTGCATTTACATCGACATCTTTTAAACTTACTGTACCAGAATTGATATTTCTTTTTCCCGCACTTTCAATAGGATTACCATCGATAGGAGCTCCATAAGAATCAAAGACTCTTCCAAGTATTTGGTCAGAATATTCTATTTCAATTCCATTGCTTAGTTTTACTACTTCGCTTCCCTTTTTTAGTCCACGTGTAGATCCTAAACTAATACATGTTGCACTGACATTATTGATAGATACAACTTCAAAAGAATAGCCTTTATCGTCACTAACAGTAAGAATATCACCAATTTTAACTGTATCATCACTAAGTACTACTTCAACGCTTATATCAAAAATTGAAATAATTTTACCAACTACCATAACTATTCTTCCTTTCTATTTCTCTTTTTCTTCTAAAAATTTAAATTTATCTATCATTTCTTGTTTTGATAATGGTGAAAATTTATATTGACTCAGACTCTCAACAATCTTTTTACCTTCACGTAACCTTCTTTGTAAATCTTCACTCATTTCATCTATATTAGCAAGTTCATATATCTGTCTAACATCCAAGTAAGATAAAAGTTCAATTCTTACCTTACTACCAACTTTCTTCATTATATCATCTTGAACATTACCACCAAGACGAGATACTGATAATCCATAATCTATGGCTGGTTTCTCACCTTTAGCAAAGTTCTTGGCTGATAATACTATCTGTCCATCACATATTGAGATAATATTCGTAGATATGTAATCTGTTATATCTCCCGCTTTTGTCTCAACAAGTGGAAGGATTGTAATAGATCCTCCATCCTTATGCTGACATCCTTTTTCCAAAAGTCTACTATGAGTATAGAAAATGTCAGATGGATAAGCATCACGTCCTGGTGTCTTCTTACTAGCCAAACTTATTTGTCTATAAATATCAGCATGACGTTTCAAATCATCTAGACATACTAATACATCATATGATTGAAGCATAAATGATTCTGCAATAGATAATGCTACATATGGTGTCAAATAAGTTCTCGTAGGAAGTTCATCATGAAATGATGCTACTACTATCGTATATGATGCTGCTCCTCTTCTTGTAAGCTCATAGTAAATGTCTTTTACCTCTTTCTTTGTCTTACCAATAGCAACATATATACATAAAACATTTTTATCTTTTTGATTAACTATTGTATCCAAACATATCTGTGTCTTACCAGTCTTCTTATCTCCAATAATTAATTGTCTCTGTCCCTTTCCTATTGGATATAACAAATCAATACCAGTAATACCAGTTAACATTTCTCTTTTTACAATACCTCTATCCATTATTGGAAGCGGTCTATTTTCAACACTAAGTTCAACCAAGTTATCAAATTTCTTTCCTGCAATTAAATCATTACCGAAAACATCAATTACTTTTCCAATTGAATCTAAGCTAAATAAACACTTAAATTCTTTCTTCAAAGCATATACCATATCTCCTGGTTGAATTTCTTCATTAATTTTAACTAAAGCTACAATAACCCTATCAGCGTATATACCGAATACATAGCCAGATGCTTTATCGCTAACATTTACTTCTTCGTAGAAGGAAACATCATTAAGTCCAGCGACTTCGATATTATAATCGTTTACTTTAATTACTTTTCCAGTATTATAAACATTATCATTGTTCTTAATACTATCGATTGTTTCATTCAAATTGCTAGTCCACATATCATCCATAGCTATACATTCCTTTCACTTAGGCTAAAATCATATACCTTGTTACGATATACAATCTTAATACCTCTGTATATTTTATCACTGTATACTGTTTCAATATACTCACTTAGATGATCATAATTTTCACTCTTACTGCCAACCAATATCTTTACTTTTGGATTATTTAAATCAACTAATTGATCTAAATACAATACAAAGTTTTCAATATCATGTTCATTTACAATAAGTTTAAAAGTTTCATATACCTTATATTCTTTTTCCGTTAACATTTCCTTAAGTTCTGCTTCCATTTCTGAAGGAATCATACTCTTAAGTTTATAAATAGTATCACTTGTAAACTTACCCCTTAAATTAAGACAAAAATCATAATCTTTGTTATCATCACATAAAGTCAAAAAATCTTTTATTAATTCTTCATAATTAACTACAAAATTCTCATCAATTTTCCTATTCAATTCAAATATATTCTGATCTTGATATTTCGTCGAATTAAGTAAATCGATGACATTTGTATCAAATGCATATGCATTGCCAGTCCCTGTTTGCTTAGTTTCTTCTCTTAATCCCTTTTCTCTATTCTTGATTGCTTCATCTATTTCTTGAAGCTTGTTCTCTTTATCTTGTATTAAATCGTCATAGCTCTGTAGCTTATTTACAAAATAAGACTTCGTTTGCTCATTGACAATTCCTACCGTTTTTTTGAGAACTAAAAACATCAAGAATACAAGAATTGAGATAATTAAGCAAACAACTATAAATACTAATACCATACTAGTATGTTACAAGTGGATTAAAGAATAATAACAAGAAACAAAAAGCAAATAAGAAAAGTAGAAACACAGCTGTAATAATTAGAATTGTCATTACAGAATGAACTACATCATTTTTAGTTTCTGGATTTCTACCGATAGCCTCAGCAACTCTTCCGCCAAGTATACCGACACCAATACCTAGACCTAAAAAGCCTAGTCCAACCATAATTCCAATTGCTAGCGCCGTATTTGATAATATCGTTTCCATTTTTTCACTCCTTTTTCTAGTTTCCCTATTCTAGATAATTATATCATTTTATTTTAATATTTGTCAATTACTTACAGCATTTAAATTCTCTGGTTTTGCTAGTAATACTTTATTACCAAAAGATAATAAATATTTACTACTTAAATTGATATTTATATTATCTGAAGTAACTGTAATTTTCTTTCCTTCTACCTCAATAATTTCTGAAGTATCACTTTCTTTATCATAGTAAGTTAATGTATAACCTCCGACAAGATTTACATAACTCATCTTACTAAGTTCTTTATATTCCTTATCATCAATATTAATTGTTACCGCATCTGGAAAGAAATATAATCCTTTCCCATCGTACAAAAAGAAATTATTATAATCCTTTTCGTTACTTGCAATATTTAACATATGTACTCCATCCATATATTCATAAAGAGTATATTTATATACCTTATATTGACTTCCTTCTTTTAAAGGAAAGGCAATTCCCATTTCTGAAGGAAATAATACTTTTTCTTCATCCTTATAATATATTGGTGTAGCATCATATTGAATCTTTTCTTTTTTAGCATCTACATCTACAATTACATTTCTTAAATTTCTTGTAACTATCGCTGTATAACTTGTTTTTATACCACCAAAATGTTGATATACCTTAACTTCTTCTTTATTCCTATAATTATCATATTTATATTCACGATATAAGAAATAAACTGTAATAAGTAGCCCTAAAACTACCATAAGAGGAATTAATATTTTATATTTTTCACGACAAAACTTAATTATCTTTTCCATTCAGTTTACCTCCCAAATCTAAATGTAGAACTACTATTAATTGGTAATTCGTTCTCTCCATATTGAACACTCACAACTGTTAATCTTAGTACTGTATCTTCATCTATAGAATAATCAGATATATCAAATGTTCCCAAAACTGATTTTTCAGTTCCATTAGTAGTTACATATCCATTAATAGATGCATTCTTAATATCTACTTCTCCAGTTTCTGGATCAGTTACTGAATAATTAAATGATAAATGTGTATTTACCCTACTAACTGCAAATCCTTCTTGTAAATTAACTTTATATGTTAATTTTTTAGTTACATTACTAATCTTATAAACTGATATAGAATATTTAGGCATATTCGTTCTAAGCGTTAGATCATCAAATGTATTAGGAATAATCTCATTCGTCTCATTATTTACTGTCGTATATATAAATTTAATTCTATATTCTGTATTAGCTCTTAAATTATCAAATACTACATGTGTATCATTCTTAGATAAGTAAACTACTTCTATTTCACCATGCTTATTTATTTCAGCATAAACTGATTTATATTCATTATATGGATCATATATAACATAATCTACATCTATTTTAGATAGTGATTCTTGAACTCTAATAATTGAAGTCATCTTCGTCTTATTTTTAAGTTCTCCAATATCGTTTACTGTACCAGTTCCAGTATTATTGACAACTCCACCAACTCCAGATCCGCCTTCACCAGCCCAGTCGCCACTACCGCCTTCACCATTTTCTCCAGTTCCGCTTCCACTATCTCCTTTAATCGTTTCAGCTTCTTCAACATATTCATTTGTACTACCAATAATCTTCTTTAAATTTATATCAAGCAAATTATATTTAAGTCTTTCATTAGCAATATCAAAAGTATACTTTGAAGTAAGCAAAACAGTTGGCGTAATAGTCTTTAAATTTAATTTATTATTAGACAATTTAGCATTTCCCATCTTATCAAGTTCGACAAGTAAATAATTTTTTGTTTCAATACTCTTATCATCACTGAATATTTGTCTATCTACAACTAAGTATTCTCTATCATCAATCTTATAGAATTTACCATCTGTTGTATTCTTTAAAACAGTTTCACCTTTAGTCTCCTCAATACGGCCTTCTTCACTTATTTCATAGAATTTACCATATAATTTCATACTTCCAGTAACCGAATCGTAGACCATTACTTTTTTAGATAGATTAATCTTATTATCTTGATATATTAGATAATAATCTCCATTCCATCTAACCTTTAATTTAGCGTCTTCTTCTATCTCAATATAGTTTTTATTGGTATCTTGCAAAACGCTACCTGTATTGATTGCATATTCGATTCTTGATGCACGAATATACTTATAAATGAATAAGGAGAAAATACAAATAATCAATATTGACAATATTAAAATTATTACAAAATTTCTCTTATTCCTTAAATCATATTTTCTCCTCATATCATTTCACTCCTTAGTTTTTCTTCCCCTCTTCAATATCTTTAATGTATGTAGCATAACCACTAAATGTATGTTCTGTTAATTCATTAGTAACACTATTTTTAACTGTAAATGTTACTATTACATAATATCTCTTACCCTCAACAATTGTAAGTTCAGGTGTAATAACAAATCTCCATTCACCGGTATCACTATACATTTCAAACTTCTTATTTCCATTGACTAAATCGTACTCACCAGTTGCCGTTGTATCATCGTCTCCGCCTTCCCATAATCCAACAGTATATGTTGCATACGTTACATTATTGAAATTAGATCCACCAGAGAACGTAAGTACAACACTAGTTTCTGTAGCGATAAAGTCGACATCATTACCAAAAGCAACACCATAAGAGTTTGTCGTATAAACCGTATGACTTCTTACTATATCAATAGTTCTTTCACTCTTAGGAATTTCAGCGCTATAGTTGTTAATGTATGCCCTGTTATAAACAACTATCGAGTACTTTGTTGCTTCCTCTAATCCAGAAATTCTAATTGTAGTATTCTTAGTTGCTGCATTGAAAGCATAATTTACATAATTACCATTTGTACCAATCGTCACATAATCGCCATCTCTATTTTTAAGAAGCAAATTACCTTTAACCTGTGACGTTGCAGCATCAACTAATTTTACAAAATATTCACCATTTAATAATGTTCTATCCGGATCATTTACATTGATTGTAAAATCTAATACATAATCGCCATCTACAATATCCGCTGACCTACTGACAACAAATTCTGGTACCTCAAGCGGCCTTAAAGTTTGATATATTGTACGTCTATTAAGTATTAATTTTTCCTTCAAATATGTCTTATTAGATGACTCATATCTATCAAATACTGCATAGATATACATATAATATCCTTTGCCAAATTCTAAATCGTATTGTGTAATATCAACTGTATCCGTAACTGTTGCAGCCATGTTTTCAACAGCAATCGTACTAGTAAAGATATTACTGTTCCATTCTTCTATACCACAATTATCATCATCTACCTGACATAAAGCATATTGAACATCGTAATTAAATGGTACCCCATTTGCATATGTAAATAAATTTACTTTTGTAGTCATCAATCTATTACCGTAATTAGCATTTGTATCTGCCTTATACGTAACTTCATAATTATGGAAAATATCATTTGCTGCTAAAGCCGTAAAGCTATAACTTTTTGTTTGATAAGTGTCCTTATAACCGCCATCAAATAGTTGCGTATAAGTCCTTCTTCCATCCTTATTTAAATAAGCATAAATATTATAATAATACGTATTTGAAGCCGCTAATAAATCAATTTTTCCTTCTAACGGTTCTGTTGTATTAGTCTTATTTATCTTAATCTTTAATGTTGGTCTTATTGTTTGAAATAAATCGCCAATATATTCATCATTATTCCATACATCTATATAAATATAGAAATCACTATTAGCTTCATTTATACATTCATCACCATCAGTATCGTTACAAAAGTCTTCAATATCAGCACCCGATAATTTCAAATCTACAACTGCACCATTAATAATTGGCGTTGTCCTGTCAACTGTTACTTTTGGTGTAATACTATTAAATGAAAATGTATTTTTTGAACTAGTCATTGGATCAATAGATATCATCTTAGGATTCAATGTTCCATAGTTAGAAACATAACCTGAACCAGATAAACTATAATTAATATTCTTAACATTCGTAGAATTATATCTACTTATATATGTAAGTGAAGTACTACCAATACGTCTAGATTCATAGTATCCTTTTCCAATATCTAAAAGTTCACTCCATACAGCAATATTTCCTTCTTTAGTCATACTGATATATGCTCCGCTATTATTAGCAGTCGTCAAATTATTTTGGAAAATCATATATGGATAATTCTCTTTATAAGTACTACCATTTTCATAGTAATAGAAACCTGTAAGACCATTATCATATAGTGCTTGTACACTAACTGTAATCATATTTTCAACATTTCTATCAGATTTCATACCGGCGTTCTTAAGATCGACATAATCAAAATATAAACATCTTGGTACAGCACCGTCTTCGTCGCCATCGCAAACGTTTAGTTTCCATTCTTCTTTATCTAGAGAATTCCCTTTAGTATCCCTAAAGTTAACCTTATAACTAACAACTCTATCTAAAATATCCTTATTAGGTAACATCTTAATAGTTACTTTATTATCTATTAATGGATTATTGATAACTTCAAAACTAAAATTATATTTAGCTTCCTTTAAATCATAATATCCATCAAATTTTCTTCTACCATTATCTTCTCCATCCAAGTAGTCATATACATCAGCTGCATATTCTCCAGTTTTTGTAGCATTCTTCTTGTAGTATATTTGATAAACATCACCATTACTTAATCCATGAATCGTTACTTCCCCAGAATATTGATTATTAACACCTGGTGTTGGATTAATCGTAAGTGTTTGTTCTTCGCCATCATTAATCTTGTAATAGAAATAATAATCACTTTCCAAACTATCTCTATATAAAGCCTTGTCTGGATCTTTTATCTCATATTTATAAGTAATACTCTCTTCATCAGTTTCATATATATACATCTTAAGAAGTGGTGTTTCTTTTTCTGTTGCAGCCTTCTTGAACACCCCATATCTAGCTGGTGCATTTTCATCACCATTTTCAGGATATAATAGTGTTTCACTTCCGGTTGATACCTCGATATCGTATCCTATATAATATGTTCCACCACGTTTCATTGAAGTATCAGCTACACCATATTCTGTACCATAATAATCCATATATATCTTAGTTTCATAATAATTCTTATCTTCAAGTGGTGCATGAATTGATTCTACTTCCTGCAAAGCACCACCATTATCTATTAAAAATGATACTCTCTCACCATTTGAATCATAAACATATATATTTATATTCTCAGGCGTTAATGAATTAGCAAGCAATCCTTGTCTATCGAAAGCCGCCATTACAGGAAAACCAACGATAGTTCCGTCATTAAGTAAATATTGGAATTTTCCACTCTGTTTTTTTGTAATAGGTGGAGTTATTTCTAACACTGGTTCCTCTATATTATCCATAAGTAACAATGCTGATATTTTATAAACTACAATGTTGTTAGATAATGACACTTCATTTAATTCATTATTGTCATAGTAACCATACATTGCTATCGTATAACGCTCACTAAGTTTTCCATCTGTACTAAGTGCTTTTAATCCAGCTAAGTCAAGTCCAAATGTATCTGTTGTATTGATTGGATATACACCATCATAGAAGTTTTGCTTTATATTAAACTCTTCTGTATTCCTAAATACCTTGGTAGCAATTGGTTCTCTAACCTCAAGCTCATCTACATAGTCGCCTTCATATAATTTAACAACTACTTTTTTGATAGCTTCAGCTGTATCATCAGCATTCATCGTTCCTGTTCCTTCTTGTGGAACTAATTGCGTTTCAAGATTAATTGCGTTAGCTGTTGCACTACCTTTATCATTCCAATCTACAACGAAATTTGTCAATGATTTAGTTGTAATACGTTCTTTAGATTCTTCTGTATGTTTAATTACTACCGGTAGATTATCTCCACCATTATCATTATTCATTACTGCTCTAACTTCGATAGCATAGGTTGTTCCAGGATGTAAATTATTTGCTACAAGTTCATATTTAATATCATTTTCTGATACTTCAAAATCGACAAGTTTTGGAAATCCTGGTACCAATTCCTTATTACCATTAATTGGATTAATTCTACTAACTTCTACTACCGTTGTACTAGCACCCATGCATTTTTCTCTACCAGGCATAGATACCAAGCAACTATTATCTGTTAAATATATTGTTGCTTCAAAACTGTCGTATCCAATATTTGAATTATCTGCAACAACTGTAATAAATGGATCATTTCCCATAACGAAGTTAATTACATCATCCATAATATATTCGATATATTTCTCGTTATCGTAGTATTCAATAATCGTTCTATAATAATAGTTCGTGTCATTTTTAAGCTGATCCTTACCATTGCCAATTTTTACCTCAACAGGTGCGGCATTACTTTTAACAATCTCAGGAATAACTGGTTCACTATCATCACTAGCATCATATATCAAATATTTATAACTAACAATGGCATTGTCTTCATCTTCAATACCGCCTAGTGATAAACTGAAGCTTCCTGCACCTGCATTCTTGCTAACTTGCATATTGCTAAATACCGGTGTCTTTTTAAGTGTCATTGAAGTTAAACTAATATTGTATACATCCTTAAAGTTTGATGAAGCAACTGAAAATTCATCTAAAACAGCTGTATATATCGTATTGCTATCAAGTCCATCAAATGGGATTTCATAAGCACCGGATAATTTTCCTTCACTAGATGTAATTTTAGCAGTTCTTTCAATATATTTTTCTTCCCCAGTATTAGCGTCTGTAATCTTAATTTTAACTGGTTCTAATTTACTAGTTTCCTCATTGTATTGATACAACGTTAAATTGACACTATTAACCTCTGTATCTTCACCAATTTTTACTGCAAAAAGCATACTGCTATCAGTTGAATATAACCTCGTAAGTTCAATTCCAAAATCGCTAGTTTCAAATATCTTTTGGAAGTATTTATTATCATCTTTTTCATTTATTATTGTAAATAAATATTTTGTATCTGGTGATAGCAAATTAACAATTACCTCTTCGTCTGCTTCAATACCTTCGATAATATCAACAGTATATCCACTTTCCAAATTAGTAACTTTTAAATTGAATTTATCTTCTTCTGTATTGTTATACATATCGAATATCAAATCGACATATGTACTACCGACAGTAGCATCTTTTAAACTTACTATAATATCTTCAGTTCTTTCGACAATAACATTGCTATTGCCAGTTCCGCCTGATCCTTCACCATTTCCATCTGAGCCTTCTCCATCGCCATCTTCATCCTCTTCCTCAGGAAGAACTTCTGGAACTATTTCAATGTTTTCATCACCATTGATTGTAATAGCTGTAATTGACATAACATTTTCATCATTTTTACTTATTCCTTTAGTTCCAAGATCTATCGCAATATTATTACCAGCATATATTACTGTACCTTCTGCCATTACTTGATATTTAACATCTTTGTTTTCAATATTGACAATACCCTCATCAGTATAAACTACTTCAAAATAGTCTCCACTAATAAGTTTGTCATTTCCTGGTATTTTAAGCTCTAATTTACCAACAAAAATATATTTATCATCACTAATTCTACCGATAAAATTATTAAGAACTATATCTTCACCACTAGCTTTTATAATATAATTACCTTTTTTATTTTGGATAATTGATTTACTAGTTATTATATTATAAAAAGGTACTGTAGATGCTCCAAGTCCTCCTAAATCAAGTATAGCTCCTTTATTAAGAAATGAAATAGAGCCATCATTATAATGAAGAAAACTATCTCTTAAAACGCTGACATCATTATCATCAACATCTTTAAACTCTACCATTCTAGATAGATTTTCACGATATCCCGTATCCTCGTTAAAGAAATATTTTTCGCTAACAGAACTAAGTGGATTCAAAACATACCCACTCTTTATAAATGTATCTTCATTATTGTTGAATAGATAAAATGCTCCAACTCCTAGTATCATAAGAACTATAACACTAAGTAGAACAATAAATAAGAATCTACTATCTAACAGTTTCTTCATTGTCTTCACCTCTATTTTAGACACTATACCATACTATAAAAATTATAGCATTTTACACCTCTTCTGTCAACGAGAAATAACAAAAATAATGAAATAAAAAAAGCAGCCTAAACTGCTCTAAAAAAACACATATAAACAAGGAATGCAAGATAAACTATTAAAAGCATAACCTTGCTAAAAGGATACTTTTTATTTTCAATTGTTCCAAATGCATATGAAGTAATTAATCCTCCAACAAGTCCCCCAATATGCCCCCACATATCTATTCCTGGAATAATAAATCCCATAAATAAATTATAAATAATTATTGGTACTATTTGACTTTTTATCATCGCTCCAAGATATCCACGATAATTATATCCAAAATAAGCTAATGCCCCAAAAAGACCGAATATAGCGCCTGAAGCACCAACTGATACAACATCACTGTTAAATGAAGCAGACATTAAATTACCAGCAATACCACTAACAAAATATATCAGTAAAAATTTCCATTTACCAAAAAAGTCTTCTACTCTAGGTCCTACAACATAAAGAGAATACATATTTAAAATCAAGTGAAAAATACCTACATGTAAAAACATTGCTGTCACTAGTCTGTAGACTTCTCCACCTCTTACTAACGATCCTAGATTGCCACCACAAGAAACTAATCTAAATATGTCATATCCTCCGCCACTAACCAAAAACATAATAATGCATAATGCTATTATTGCATAAGTCATTATTGGCTTCTTAGTACTAAAAATTTTCTCCATTTTTTTATTTTTTTTCTCATTTGTCTTGGTTATATCATCTGTTATTTTAAATAGTAATTGTAATCCTTCTTCACTATGATTAGTCTTTTCTATAATATCTGGAAATACCGATATTATCGTTGGATTATTCTTAAAATCTTGTAACTTATTTACAAAAACAGATAAATCTCCGCCATCATCTTTTTCTAATTCACTGACATTATCTCCAAGATTGACATAAATACTTAAAACATTCATTTTAAATGTTAAAGTCTTTAATCTAAGTTTATTAACAATTTGCTTAGATCTAAATCTATTAAATCCTAGTTGTTCATTATTATGAATATATCTAGAAATAATTCTAACTATCTTATAATCGCCATGCATATTCTCTAACCAAACCTCATCATTTATTCCATGAACAACAACTGGATTATAATCTTTTTCAGTCACAAAATAATGAACTAGATTCATTACTACTTCTTCTTTTTTATCTATCACAATTTCGCTCATTTTAGTCTCCTTTATCTATTCTTATACATCTCTAAAATATCATTAAATTCTTTAGGTGGATCTACCTTAAAATCCATATATTCATGCGTAATTGGATGAACAAATCCAATCTCATAAGCATGTAACATTTGCCCAAAATCTTTATTATCCATTTTCGCATATCCATATACTGGGTCATTAACCAAAGGATGATTAATATATGCTAAATGAACCCTAATTTGATGCGTTCTACCAGTTTCCAAAACACACTCTATTAATGTGGAATCCTTATATCTTTCAAGTACTCTTACATGTGTAACTGCTTCCTTAGAATTATCTCCCGTCACACACATCTTCTTTCTGTTTTTTACATCTCTTCCAATTGGTGCATCAATTGTTGCCGTATCTTCATTAATAACTCCATGTACCAAAGCAATATACTTTCTTGTAACACTTTTCTCTCCTATTTGACTAGCCAAATCATTATGTACCATATCGTTTTTAGCTACCAATAATAGTCCAGAGGTATCCGCATCAATTCTATGAACAATACCTGGTCTAACACTACCATTAACTGTTGATAATTGATTGCAATGATACATCAAAGCATTGACTAAAGTATGACTGTAATTACCTGGTGCAGGATGGACAACCATTCCACTAGGCTTATTGACAACTAATAAATATTCATCCTCATATACAATATCAAGTGGTATATCTTCAGGAAGAATACTAGAGTCTCCATCATCATCTAAAGATACCCAAATTAAATCATTTTCCTTAACCAAATAACTTGCTTTAACACTCTTACCACCAACAAGTATCTTCCCTTTTTCAATTAATTTCTGAATTTTACTTCTCGATAGTTCTGTACTATCCATTAAGTATTTATCTATTCTAATATTAGATAAATCATTTACTTCTATCTCCACGTTTATCACCCTTATATGTATAAATCAAAAGTATAATTACTCCAATGACAATAAAACTATCCGCCAAATTAAATATTGGATAATCATAACCAAATATTTTAACAGATATAAAATCGATAACTCCCCTATATATAATTCTATCTATAAAATTACCAATAGCACCACCAAGTACTAAAGAATATGCAATTTTTTCTATATTGTTTTTAGGCTTATTTTTAAAAGAATAATAACTAATTACTAAAATAATTAACAAAGATATTATTGCCACGAATATTTGATTATTATCGAATAAACTCCATGCAATACCAGTATTTTTAACATATGTAATCCCTAAAAAATTCTTAATCAAAGAAACATATTCTTCATAACCAACCAGACTAATAATAAGTCTTTTACTGACAAAATCAATAATGATAAAAAATAACGTTAGAACTATCATTATCCATTACACTCACTAGGCAAATTAGTAATTTTTCCTGTCGTTTTCAAACAATTAAAACTAGCCTTTTCTACTTTATAATAATATATATAATCATCATCACGATATATATTGACAGCTGCATTGATATTACATTGCACATCTTCATTATTAGGGTTTTTTATATCGCTTACATCAAGTGGTTTATATTCTGAATTAATTACATCATTAAACGTTACATTAGTACTACTTTTATACACCTTAACATTACCATGACTCTTTTCCAAAGTACATACTGGACTAGTACCAAATCTTAACTTTTTAGCATCACTATCCGTATATATTTTCAAAGCATCATCTAATGTATCAATAAATACCTCTTCAGCTTTTTCTTTTGCATTACCCATATTGGTATTAGTGATAGTTACCGTAATACCCACAATAATCCCTAGTATTATAATCGTAGCTAAAAGTTCAATAAGTGTAAATCCTTTATTATTCATAATATCACCACATATAAATTATAACATGGTTAATTCTAAATGTATAGACAAGAAACTTCTTTTTTGCTAAAATTATTACTGAAAAGAGGTTATTATGAATCTAAGTAATGCATGGCAAGATTATGAATGTCTAGCCACCGGAAATGGTGAAAAATTAGAACGTTGGAAAGACATCGTTCTAAATCGTCCCGATCCCCAAATAATATGGGCTAAAACTAATAATAAAATTTGGAATACATGGGATGGATATTATCACCGTAGTACTATGGGTGGTGGATCATGGGAATTTAAAAGAAAACTACCTGAATACTGGTTAGTAAACTATAAAAATTTAACTTTTAAAGTTAGTCCAACTAACTTTAAACATACTGGTATTTTCCCAGAACAAGCTACTAACTGGGACTACATCATGGATAAAATTAAAAATAGCCATAACAAAGAATTTAGAGTTCTAAATATATTTGCCTATACTGGATGTGCTACCATGGCTGCTTCAAGTGCTGGTGCCAAAGAAGTGGTTCATGTCGATTCATCCAAAGGCATTATTGATTGGGCCAAAGAAAACATGAAACTTTGTCATCTTGAAAACAATACCATTAGATACATTCAAGAAGATGCTCTAAAATTCTTAGATCGTGAAATAAGAAGAGGCAGAACATACCACGCTATCATCATGGATCCACCTAGTTATGGAAGAGGTCCTAATAAAGAAGTATGGCGTTTCGAAGATAATATCTATGAATTATTAGATAAAGCTAAGAAATTATTAGATAAAGATTATTCTTTCTTATTAATTAGTTCTTATACGACTGGTTTATCCCCAACATCTCTTAAAAATATTCTTTCTCAAACATTTGAAAATAGTAAAATAGAAACCGGAGAATTAGGATTACCTGTTACTGAATCATCATTAACTCTCCCTTGTGGTATATATGGAAAAGTGGAAAGAAATTAATATCTTATATGAAGATAATCATTTACTTGTCGTAGTAAAGCCAGCAAATATGCCTACATGTCTAGATTCATCAAACGATAAGGATTTATTATCTACGCTAAAAGAATATATAAAAGAAAAATATCATAAACCAGGTAATGTCTACTTAGGTCTTGTTCATAGACTAGATAGACCCGTATCAGGAATTATGGTCTTTGCTAAAACAAGTAAAGCTGCCGAAAGATTAACAAAAGAAATAGATAAGAAAGAATTCAAAAAAACATATTATGCCGTCATTGATGGCACTACTAAAGATAAAGATACTCTTAAAGATTATTTAAAAAAAGATGAAAAAACTAATACATCGTATGTAAGTAACGAAAAAGAAGGAAAATTAAGTATCCTTAATTATGAATTAATAAATAAAAAAGATAACCTATCTCTAGTAAGAATAAATCTAGAAACAGGTCGTCATCATCAAATAAGGGTCCAGTTTTCATCGCGTAATATGCCTTTGTATGGTGATCATAAATATAATAAAAGATTTATTGATGATAAAAAAGAAGATATTGCTTTAATCTCTAAAGAATTATCTTTCTATCATCCAACTACTAAAGAATTATTACATTTTGAAATAGATTTACCAAAAAAATATCCTTATAATTTATTTTAAGGATATTTTTAATTTGACAACTGTTGCTCCAGCATTAAAATTATCTGTTTTATATTCTATAACTTTTTTATTATTCTTAAGTGCTTCATGCACTTCTTTTTTTAATATTCCACTTCCTATTCCATGAATAATAACAATATATTCGTTTCCTAAAAAGACATTTTCATCTACAAAATCATTTGTTACCATTCTAGCACTATCTCTATCTAGTCCATGCAAATCAACCTGTGGATATCTATCTAAAAATATATCCTGCATTTTTATCACTTCCTACATTGGTAATGTTATTATACACCTAGTCCCAACATTTTTTTCACTTTCATATTCCATTTTGCCACTATGGGCAACGATTATCTCATTCGATAAAGCCACACCTAATCCTGTTCCATTCCTCTTGGTAGTATAGAACATCTCTTTTACATTATTAAGCTCTTCTTCATTCATTCCGATACCATTATCACTTACACAAACAGTAACATCATCTTTTCTTTTACAAATATCTAAATTTATTATACCACCATCTTCTATTGCTTCGACACTATTTTTAAGAACATTGATAAATACCTGCTTTAACCTATCATAATCTCCCATTATATATAATTCATCATAATCATTATGATAATTAAATTTAATATTCTTCCCTTTTATCAAGATACTAAAAGATTCATATATATCATCTGTAAGCATCCCTAAATCAATTACCTCTTTATTTATCTTAATCTTGCTATATTCCATAAAATCAGCCATTACCCCTAAACTTCTATCTATTTCTGATTTAATTATTCCAATATATCTACTTGCCCTCTTCGTATCATCTAGATTAATCATATCCAAATACCCTTTACATACTGCTATCGGATTTTTAATTTCATGAGTAAGCTTAAACAAAGCATTTTTAAGTTTATTTTCATCATTAATCTTATTCACTGTCAAATACATATTACTAATATCATCAGCTATTTTAAATAAATATATACAGAAAAAAGTTATTAAATATATTACTGACACATTAATCATCAAATTTACTACTTTTCCTATCCCCTCGTATGTTCTCATAAAATATTCAAAAGAAACAAAAAATCCTTGAATAACAGAACTAATCTTTAAAAATAAATATTTAAATTCCCTATTATTTACTAATAAAACATAACTAAATAAATAACTTAAATATTTAATTATAACTATATTTACTGATACATCATACATATAATAACTAAATATAGCTACAGCAATTGATAAAATAATTCCTAAAAGACATTCCTTCTTAAAATAACAAATAAGAATTGGAATATTACATAACATAATCATATGTCTATTACTGTATCCATATTTCAAACTGACATATAAAGACGTAATTATTGTCATAATAAATACCACTCTTTGCATTTTCTTATTAGCCAAAATATTATAACAACTAAATACCAAATACATAAGTATTGGAAAAACCATTAAAACTGCACTAAAAATAACTTCTTCCATAATTTCACCATATACATTATAGAATATCCTCTATGTCGAATATTGTCGAATTATGCAAAAAATCCTATTTTTTTGTCAAAAAAAATAAGTTTAAAACTTATTTCATTTCTCTAATATATTTCTTTAATTGTTTAGCATTAGGTCCAAAAATAATCTTAAGTTGATCATCTATTTCTACGACCCCTTGTGCTCCTAATTTAATTATACCTTCTTTATTAGCTTTTGTAATATCTTTTAAAGTAACCTTAAATCTAGACATCTCTAACTCTGTCTCTAATATATTATCAGTACCACCCAAAAGTTCTACCAATTTATTAAACTCTAATTTCAAATCTTTTCTATTACTCTTAATAATTGCAAAAGCAATTATAAGTAGTATTACCGTAATTATTATATATTGATATAGTTGCATTCTAAACACCTCTAGTAAATTATACTATAAATTAAAAAATATAACAATATTATTGTCTAAAATTATCAAATTTGGTATAATGGAAAAAGTAGAGGTGTATGATGAAAAGATTAAAATTACAAAACATTTTTTGCTTTATAAGTCTCCTTTTTATTATGTCTTGTTGCATATTTTATGGTACTAGATTTATAAAGCTATTTATTGAAAATAAGAAAGTTGAAATTGCTGAAGAAAACTCTCTTATTAAAGTTGTCAAAGAAAATAATGAGGATAACGAATTACTAAAACCAATTAATGGTACTACTTATTTTACTGGTAAGAGTGATAACAATTATGTTATGTATTCTAATATCTTATGGAGAATAATAAAATTAAATGATGATAATTCCGTAACTATGATAAGTGATAAAGCTGTTACATCCCTAGCTTTTGGTGAAGCTAAAAAGATTGATGAATCAGTTATATACAAATGGTTAAATAATAGTACTGAAGAATATTCTGGAATACTAGAGAATGCTTTGAATAAACCAACTGAATATCTACAAAAAGACATTTCATGTAATGATGTTCTAGATGAATTATCCAATAATCCATGTAAAGAAGAAGTAAACGATTCTTATATATCATTACTATCTGTCATTGATTACTTAAATATTGGATCAAAAGATAGTTATTTAAATAATAAAGAATATTACTATCTAAATAATACTAATAGTAAAAGCCAAGCATGGTATGTTACCGATAGCGGTACTACTTCCCTTACT
>JAEEZV010000063.1 GCA_016291995.1 Caryophanales bacterium | reverse complement strand
CTAAGAGGATTAATAAAATATCTAGATAATCTAAGTAACGATGAAGTTATAAAATTAGAAATAGATACAGGTAGACCAATATGTTACGAATTAGATGATAATCTTAAGCCAATAAAACATTATTATATTGACGAAACTATCTAATTAGTTTCTTTTTATTATAAAAAAAGAAGCCTTATCTCTAAGACTTCTCAAAATATCTAAATTACTAAACTACTTTAATTCAACAGTAGCTCCAGCTTCTTCGAATTGTGCTTTTAATTGTTCAGCTTCAGCCTTGTCAACGCCTTCTTTAACATTTCCACCATTATCAGCGATATCTTTAGCTTCTTTTAATCCTAAACCAGTGATATCTCTAACGATTTTGATAACAGCGATTTTGTTAGGACCTGCAGCAGTTAATACAACATTAACTTTAGATGGGCCTTCTTCAGCAGCAGCAGCTACAGCTGGACCAGCAGCAACAGCAACAGCTGATGGATCAACACCAAATTCCTCCTTCATTGCATCAACTAATTCTTTAATTTCAAGAATTGACATTTCTTTTAAAGCACTAATAAAATCTTCTTTATTTAATTTAGCCATTTTTATTTCCTCCTTTAATTAATTATTTTCCTTTTCCTTAGCATATAAATCTAAGCATATAGATAAGTCTCTAACAGTTCCCATAAGACCAGCTGCTAATTGAGTTAGCAATGTATCTCTTGATGGAATTGCCGCATATCTCTTCAAGTCTTCTAATCCAGCAACTTTTCCTTCAACTATTCCAGCTTTAATTTGTAATGCTTCATGATCTTTAGCATAATCACTTAAAACTTTTACAATTGAAAGTTCATCTGTACCAAATGATATCGCACTAGGTCCAGCTAAATGTTCAGTCATATCGATCTTTAGCTCATCAAGTGCTCTCTTAGTTAAAGTATTCTTATATACTTTATAGTCAGCTCCACTTTCTCTTAGTTTTCTTCTAAGTTCAGTAACTTCACCAACACTAAGTCCACGATAATCAAACAAAACTACTGATTTTGCATTCTCAAATTTATTTTTAATTTCAGATACAACTGCAGCCTTTTGTTCAAGAACCTTTGCATTTGCCACTTTCTTACACATCCTTTCCCTATGCCATAATAAAAGTCCTCATACGAGGACTAAAAAATCATAAATGTTTTTTATTCCTCGGTAAGATTTTTAAACTTTCGTCCTTACTGTCTTTGGCATAAATTTCTCTTCACTGACTGTTATTATAAATCAATATCTCTTATTTGTCAAATGAATTTAAATCAAGTTTAATTCCAGGACCCATTGTAGATGATATTGAAATATTCTTTACATATGCTCCTTTTACAGAAGCAGGTTTTAATTTTAATATAGTACCAACAAAGGCTGTTAAGTTTTCAGCTAACTTTTTAGCATCAAAACTTGCTTTTCCGATAATTCCGTGAATATTTCCAAAACTATCAGTTCTATATTCAACTTTACCTTTCTTAGTATCTTCAACTGCCTTTTTAACATCCATTGTAACTGTACCAGTTTTTGGATTAGGCATAAGTCCTTTAGGTCCTAATAATTTACCTATTTTACCAAGTAATGGCATCATTTCTGGAGTAGCAATGATTACATCGTATGAAAACCAATTTTCTTTCTCGATCTTTTCAATCATATCAACGTCTCCAACAAAATCAGCACCAGCTTCTTTAGCAGCCTTAGCTTGGTCACCCTTAGCAAGTACTAATACTGTTTGACTCTTACCAGTACCATGAGGTAATACTACAGCACCTCTTAATTGTTGATCTGCTTTCTTAGTATCTAAGTTCATATTCATAGCAACTTCAACAGTTTCATCGAATTTTGCACTAGTAGTCTCTTTAACTAACTTAACTGCTTCTTCAACAGAATATAATTTCTTCTTATCTACTTTACCAACAGCAGCATCATATCTTTTACTCTTCTTCATAATTCCTCCTTATGTGGTTTTGCGGACTAAATCCTTCCACATAGGTAAAAACCTATATGTTATTTTATTATTCTTCTACTTTAATTCCCATGTTACGAGCAGTTCCTTCAACTATCTTCATAGCATGTTCAACGTCATAAGCGTTTAAATCAGGTAATTTAGTTTCTGCGATTTCCTTAATTTGATTTTTACTAATCGTAGCAACTGTTTCACCCTTAGATGCTCCAGATTTAATCTTTGCAGCTTTCTTAAGTAAAAATGCTGCAGGTGGAGTCTTTAATACGAAATCAAAACTTCTATCTTCATATATAGAAATTTCAACTGGTAATACATCACCCATCTTATCTTTTGTAGCATCGTTAAATTTTGTACAGAAATCCTGTAAATTGATACCTGCTGGTCCTAACACTGTTCCAACTGGTGGAGCTGGTGTTGCTTTTCCTGCAGGAATTTGCAATTTAATCTTTTTTGCAATTGCTTTTGCCATCGAATTACACCTCCTATAATAATGTATTTCGCGAGTGGTCATAATAGCCGTCCGCAGCCTCCCACTAAAACTTTAACTATATAATAATACACAGTCGCGCCAATAATATACCATAAACATTATCTTTTTGCAATAATTTTTTCTCTATTTTACTTTTTTCTTAATATTAACGTTTTCTAGTTCTACGTATAACTTCTTCTTCCTTAAATTTTCTTATTTTTTCCATGTAAACTTCATCCATCTTGTCTAAACCACTTAAATAATATTTTCGTGGATTTTCAAGAGTTTCCCATGATAACATCAAATTTTCAAGTCTATATATTTCTTCTTGAGGCATAAGCCCACGTATAATTTTGTTCATGTCAACAGAGCTAATTAATATACCCATATCAGGTAAATCATGCAAGAATCTGGCAAATCTATAACCAGTATATTTCTTGTGATCTGAACTTAAATTTAGAAGAACACCATTTTCAAATATTTCCTTTTGATCTTCCTCTGAAATACCCCATGCATTAAAAACATCAATAGACCATTTTTCTGGATAGCTTGCAATTTGAGCTTTCTCTGCTATCTGCTTTTCATTCATAGCATCAGCACTCATTTCTTCAAGCATATGCCACCACATATAAATATGGTCCAGTTCTTCAGCTTCTTTTGAGTCATAATAATTATTATGAATAATATTATCTACATTGAGTTGCTCTTTTAGTTCCATGCTAATTTTTAATAATCTTGCAAAATCAAAATAACTTAACCTTTTATAATATAAAGGGTCTTCTACTCCTTGAAGATTTAAATAAAAGCCTTCTTTAAGTATTCTATCTTGATTCTCTTCTGATATCCCATAAAGATCAAATATATCTTTTGCCTCATAATTTGCTTGCTCTAGTGTACTTTCAAATTCCCAATGTTCTTTTTTACTCATACCATATCCCCTAATTTTTTTATTTTAAATTTTCAATTTGTGAAAGTTCAACTTCAACAGAAGTTTCTTGTCCAAACAAGTCTAAAAGTAATTCTACTTTTTGCTTTTCCAAATCGTAAGAACTAATTTTACCACTCATTCCCTTAAATGGACCATCATTAATCTTAACTTGTTTACCTGGAGCTAAATCCTTAGCAAGATCTAATCTACTCATACCCATATTAGAAAGTATTCTATCAACTTCTTCAGGTAATAATGGAATAGGTTTAGCACCTTTACCACTTGATCCAATAAATCCAGTAACACCTTGCGTATTTCTAACGATAAACCATACTTCGTCAGACATAATCATCTCAACTAGTACATATCCTGGAAACATTTTCTTTACTTTTTCTTTTTTTACACCATCTTTATATTCAACAATAGTTTGTTCAGGAACAATAACTCTAAAAATACTTTCCTGAATATCTGTTGAATTCTTAATCATCATGTCTAATTTTTCTTTAACTTTATATTCGTATCCACTTACCGTATTAACAACATACCATTCTTTTTTCATTACTTCACTAAACTCCTTATAAGTATTGCAATCCAATCAATAGCATAAAAATATAATCCGAAGAATATTACAAACACAATAGCTGCAACAGAATATTTTAATAAATCCTTTCCTGTTGTCCATTTAATTCTTCCTATTTCTTTAGCAACACCTTTAAAATATCTAGCAATTCTCTTAAATATGTTTCCTTTTTTCTTCTTTTCTTTCTTTACTATTTTTTTCTCAGCAATATAATTTTCTCTCTTCTTATTATTGCCTTTTACTTCTTTCACAGTTTCCTTTTTCATTTTAACCTCCACAAATCCAAAATAAAAACACCTACGTGCAAGTAAAATATACCACAAACTAATATATATGTCAACAATTATATATAAAAAAGAGAATTGAAGTCAATTCTCAACGTACTACATAACTTTTTCTTGTGTTGCAGGTCTAACATTAATAGCCTGAAGACCTTTTGGGGTTTCAATCAAATCAAACTCAACTCTTTGACCTTCAGTTAGTGTTTTATAACCTTCTTGCTTAATTGCTGAATAGTGAACAAAAATATCCTCATTTTCTGCATAATCAATAAAGCCATAACCCTTTTCATTGTTAAACCACTTTACGTTACCGAACATCCTAACACCTCTCAATCTAGTAATCACTTACAGTTAAATTATAACACCCTACAGTTCCAATATTCAATAATTATAACCCAACAAATTACGACACATTTTTTTAAGAACTGCATAAACCATTCTACCACAAAATTAATCATTTGTCTTAAATTTTTTACAAAAAAAATTAGGCATAGCCTAATTTAATTTAATGTTCATTATTTCTAATAATCTATCTAAATCATTTGCATTTACAAATGAAATTTCTATTTTCTTTCCAGTAACTTTTACCTTTGTACCTAATCTTTCGCTTAGTTCTCTTGCTACATAATCATATTCATTTGAAGTATTACTTGTTCTAGTAATTGGATTCTTTTTCTTTATATCACTAGACTTAGACAACTCTTCCATATCTCTAACAGATAATCCTTCATTAACAATTCTTTTTGCATACTCTTCAATCTTATCATTATCTTCCATTTTACTTAATTCTCTTGCGTGTCCCATAGATAATTTTCCATCAAGAATCATTTTTTGAACTGATGCAGGTAATCTTAAAAGACCTAACATATTAGTAATATTACTTCTACTTTTACCTAGTTTCATAGCAAGTTCATCTTGTGTAATATGAAGACTATCTATAATACCTTTATATGCCCAAGCAAGTTCTATTGCTGTTAAATCTTCTCTCTGCAAATTTTCAAGAAGAGCTATCTCTCTCATCATTTCATCTGAAAAATCTTTAATGATTGCTGGTATTTTTTCAAGTCCAGCCATTTTTGAAGCTCTAACTCTTCTTTCACCCGCTACAAGATCGTATCCCTTTAAACTCTTTTTAACAATTATTGGTTGAAATACTCCATAAGTTTTAATTGAATCAGCTAACTCTCTTAATGCTTCTTCATTAAAAGTTTTTCTTGGCTGATATGGATTACTTCTTATTTCTGATAATTTTATTTGGACGATATCATTTTCAGATGCTGAATTTAATATATTAGATTCAAATGAATCAAAATCAAGTGCCTCACTATTAAATAGTTGTTCAAGACCTCTACCCAATGCTTTGTTCTTCTGTTCCATTTCTTTCAATTACCTCCTTAGCCAAATTAAGATATGCTTTAGTACCTTTTCCTCTTGGATCATAATCCAATATTGTCTTTCCATGACTAGGCGCTTCAGCTAACTTAATAAGTCTTGGTAT
>JAEEZV010000062.1 GCA_016291995.1 Caryophanales bacterium | reverse complement strand
CTAGATGGTCATTGGGCAAAAGATAATAACTTGGGAGTCGAATTTTTCATTATAAATGACGCAGTTTTCAGTAAACTGTGCATACTTGGAGATGATGTTGAACCCTGCTTTGAAGGCAGTTCTGTTACAGCAATATCTTCAGAAGTAGGAAAAGTTTTTAGTAATAATAAAAACTTTTCTTCTACTTTGTTTACTATGATGAATGAACTAACAGACGCGTTACAAAGCAAAGGAGGGTTGGAGAAAATGCCTAACGAGTTTGCAGAGCAAGCAGAAACTGTTGAAGAAGTTGAATCTACAGAAACAGAATTTGCGGCCGCTGAAGAAACAGAAGTTGTTGAGGAAGAGGTCGTAGACGAAGCTGTTGATTATACGAATGCGGAGGAAGCTCCTGAAACAGAAGCTGAGGTTGAATTTGTTAAATCAGATGATGACAAGGACGATTCTGATGATACAAATGATGAAGCTGAGTCTGAAGACGAAGAAGACGATGACGACGAGGATGAAAAACCTGCTTCTAGACATTCTCTTGAAGAATATGAAGCACTCGAAAGTGAAATTGAATCTCTTCGCGCAGAGATTGAATCTTTACGTGAGTTTAAGCTAACTGTTGAAAACGAGCAGAAAGACGCATTAATGGATTCATTCCCTTATAACACACTATCTGCAGAAGATAAGCGTGAAGTAATGGAAAAGAAATCTGAATATAGCTTAGATGAAATTAAAGCTAAGCTAGCCGTCATCTACATTGAGAAGGGCGTACAATTTGCGGCAGAGGCAGAAAAAACTACTGAGGTTGAAGAAACCGAAGATGAAAATGCCGTTACTACTTTCTCATTAGACGGTGAGGTTGCGGGGCCGCTTTCTGGATTACAAGAAGCACTCCGTAAAACAAAAGTAAACTAATTGAAGGAGATGTTAAATGGCAATTACCATTGAACGCGACGGATATGGTCAGGTAGAGCCTAATCATTTATCCGCTCCTCGTGATGGCGGTGTTTACGCGCAACTACCCGCAAACAAAGAAATTGAAATTCTCGAGAATGGCATGTTCGTTAAGTATGACTATGCCGCTGGAGAATGCAATTTCGAAGGTGACGGTGCGTGGATGCTAGTTTTCAACGAGGAAAAGCTTTATGATGAACGCTATCAGATGCACAAGCATTACGCCCAAAAGGCTGCAGATTACTATGATGGTAAGATGTATCCTCGCGTATTCCGCATCTCTGTTGGCGACATTTTTACTACAAACACATTTGCGGAGGGCACAGAGCTTAAAGTTGGCGACGATGTAACTCCTGGTGATGATGGTTTCCTCGCTGCTGGCGATGGCGATCTAGTTTTCCGTGTTGTTAAAGAATACACAATGCCTGACGGTCAACCTGCTGTCAAGCTACAATGCATCAAGGCTTAATGAAAGGAGGATTAGTAATGGAATTTAGCGAACTTAAAAAGTTAGCTGTTGCTGCTGCTAAGGCAGAGCGTGGTACTTCTACTACTTTCTCCTTTGATGGTGCAACTGAAACTTATTCTGCAGAGCAAGTTAATGAAGCTCTAGCAAATGAATTTAAAACTCTAACTGGTTACGTTGAAGGTCGCGGTTGCGATTATCGTAAGTACGAAGAGAATAAGAACACAATCTTTGCTTTAATTGAGCAAGCTATTAGTGAAGTTCTTCCTCCTCGTATTGAGCAAAATTATATGCGCTTTGCTGATGTTCAGCGTATTCCGCAGGGCGATAAGGCGGTATTCCGTCTAAAGGTTACTGAATTTGCTAAGCGTCGTGCTCGCACATTCGTAACTCGTGTTGGTCTTGCTGGTCGTTATGAAGTCTTTATGCTCGATGGTGCTTCCATGGAGGTTCAGACTGGTGCTATCGGCAGTGCTGCTCGTATTGGTTTCGAGGAATTCCTCGATGGCCGTTGGCAGTTCTCTGATTTCACTTCCATCATTCTAGACCAAATGGACTACTTCATCTATGCTGAGGTTGCCAAGGCTCTCGAGGCTATGGTGGAGAATATTCCTGATGTAAATAAGGCTACTGTTGCTGGTTTCGACGAGCAAACAATGGACGAATTACTTGCTATTGCTGATACTTATGGCAAGGCTGCTATTTACTGCACACAGGAATTTGCTGCAAAGATGATTCCTTCTGAAGCTCGTATCTCTGAGAAGATGAAGGATACTCTTTGGGAGAAGGGTTGGCTCTTAACTTATAAGGGTCATGAAGTTATTATTCTTGATCAGTCTCTAGTTGATGAAACTAACATGGAGAAGGTTGTTGATCCTGCTCAGGCTTATATCATTCCTGTTGGTTCTGAAAAGCCAATTAAGGTTGTCTTTGAGGGTCAAACCCATATTCGTGAGATTACTGATAATGATGATTGGTCAACAGATATGCAGACCTATACCAAGGTTGGTATTGGTACTGTAGCTTCTCTTGGTAAGCTTAACTGGATTTGCGCATATCGCAACAGTGAGCTTAAGAAAGCTACTCGTAGTTAGATTAACCCGGGTCCAGAGCCAGGGCCTGATCCTGAACCGGGTCCAGGTCCTGAGCCAGAACCAGAGCCAATAGACTCTAGTGATTATGATTCCATTGCAGACGCTGTCGCGGCAGTGCCTGCAGGCGGAACTCTTAAGATCGGTGAAAGTGCAACCTTAGAAGAGTCATTAGTCATTGATAAGGATATGACTATTGATTTAAATGGTAAAACTTTAACAAAGACTGGCAATAGCATAGCCATCGTTGCTGATAATGGTGCCGATGTCACATTAAAGAACGGTACTGTTAATGCTCAAAGTCATGCCGTAATTGCTGTTGGTGATTCTACAGTCACTATCGAATCTGGTAATTATAATTCCAGTAATGACACCGCAATTTGGGCTGGTAGTAGCTCAGGAGAAGTTGGCCATGTAATTATTAATGGTGGTTCAGTTACAAGTCAAGAATTTGCAGTTGGTGCAATGCAGCAAGGTTCAAGTATTGAAATTAATGGCGGTATCTTTACTGCTAGAGATAATGCTGTTATTGCAGGTAACGGTACTCGTGGTTGGGGCGGTACTGATATTGTTATCAATGATGGTACATTTATCGGTGGTATTCAAAGCTCTGGCTACATTGCTTGCGGTATTTATCAACCACAAGATGGTACATTGACAGTTAACGGTGGTACATTCCGTATCACTAATGGTGTCGGTGTTCTTGTTCGTGCTGGTCAAGTTGAAATTAATGGCGGTACAATTGTTACAACAGGTAACGTTCAAGGCAAGGTTGGCGACAGCCGCGTCTTGGCCGATTGCAGTGCTGTTTATGTTGATGGCGCAGCTAAATATCCTGAGTGAGCAAATTGTTCGGTTACTCTTAATGACGGTACCTTCACAACAGATGAAGGAGTTAAAACTGTTACAATTACCGTCCCAGAGGGCGAAGATCCTCATAGCCGCTTAACCATTAATGGTGGTACTTATTCTGGAGATATTGACTTCTAGTCGGGTCCGACCATTAATTTAATTCGATAGGGGAGCGGAGCAAATGCTCCCTCCCCTTCTACGCATTTTGAGATAAAAGGAGATTATAATGGCAGATGAACAATATATTCAGGTACAAAATTTAACTGGTGGAACAGTTGTTTATACTATTCCTGAAGATAATATTCGCCGTGTATTTGCGGCACATGAAATAAAGAAAATTACTCCAACAGAATTACGTAAACTTTATTACCATCCTGGCGGAGAATCTTTATTACAAAACTTTTTAAGTGTGAAAGATAGAGACTTAGCTTTAGAGTTTGGCGTTTCTCTTGATAGCTTTGATCATGAATATAGTTGAACTCCAAAAGAAGTAGAAGAATTGCTTCTTAATGGAAGTATGGATAAACTTCATGATGCTTTAGATTTTGCTCCTGAAGGTATTATTGATCTGATTGTAGATAAAGCTATTGAGCTTCGTATTCCAGATGTAAATAAAAGAGAATTAATTCAAAATAATACAGGTAAAAATATTACTTCAATGATTAATACTCAAATTGCATTAGAAGAAGCAATTGGCACTACGGAAAAAGATAATAAACCAAAGCAACGTCGTGTTAACGCACAAGAAGAAAATAAAACTGTAAGCACAGGACGTAGAGTTCAATAATAAATTGAAAGGAGAACTTCTTATGACAGAAGAAACTCCTACTACTTTTCAAGAAATGTATGATTTCTTTTTAGCAGGTATTACAGATGATATGTTTATGGAATTAACTGCACAAGATACTTCAGCGATGCTCGAAGAAATTTTAATTGCAGCGCTGCCTTGGTTTGAATTTCCTGTAGAAAAAAATCTTTTTAACTCTATTGATAAAGAAAACAAACATTTCGGTGTAAAGTTAAATGTAGAAGAAATGATGATTATTCGTCAATATATGATTGTTGAATGACTTGGTTTTCAATTGGCTAATGTTGATGTTGTACGACAAAAATACAGTGGAAGTGATTTTAAATTTACTTCACAAGCAAGTCATATGAAACAATTAAAAGAGTTAAAACAGCAATATATTGAAAAAGGTTTCCATTTACAAAGGTTGTATCGTAGGCGCAGCCGTATGGATACCAAAGGTAATTTTGTATCTGCTTATACGCAGATTATTGAACCTTTATAATGGAAACAATTTATTATACAACAGTGGATGATGAGGTCGTGCTTAATACTTTAGATCGCATGACCTCTCAAACCTTTAAGTTACTGCCTATGCGGGAAGAGGATCAAGAATGAATTAAACCTCTTGAGACTCTTTCTTTAGAACTTTTAGGTTTAAGTACTATTTTCCCAGAAAATCCATCTTTATTCAGCGCATTATGCAAGATGGAGGGGATGCGAGAACTAGGAAATAAGATGGATTTTATGGCTTACCGCCGCACTATTTTTGAAATATGCGGGTTATTAGGTAAAGCAAAAGATAATTTTAGCTAAGGAGGATAAATGTCTATAAATACCTTAGCAAGTCGTATCCAGTTTTTGGGCGGCGATCAAAATGAAAGAATTAAAAAGCAAAAATTACGTAGTTTACAATGAGCTTTAAAAAATGATTACCATACCCGTATGATAAAAACTCCTTTGCATACGGCGTGGCCTGCGCTCATTAATGAAAATAATTTAAAACCAGATTATGATAAAAAAATTGTTAGTGTCGAATATGCGGCAGGTCTTGAACCTGGAGATGTTTTTGAATGTCTAGATGACGGTACTCATTGGATGATTTATCTTCCATATATTACTGAAACAGCATATTTACGTTCAGAAATTATTCGTTGCCGCTATACTCTTACTATTGATGATACAACTTATTGAATTTATTTTCAAGGGCCAACAGAAACAGATTTGCGTTGGTTTATTAAACGAGGAATTAATATTAATGAGTTAAATTTAAGTGGTACTATTTATATTAAATTAAATCAACAAACAAGAGACTTCTTTGAACGTTTTACTCATATAAAAGTAGATAATCATATTTGAGAAGTACAAGTTACAGACAGTATTTCGGTTCCTGGAGTACTAGAACTTGAAGTACAAGAATATTATGATAATCCTATTGCGGAGTTGCCTGAAATTATTAACGAAAATGACGGCGTTATTATGGGTGAAACAATAGTAAAACAAGATACTATTGTTGGCTATATGGTTTCAGCAGAAAATTATAAACGTAAGAATAAATGAGAAATTCTTGGCAATGAACGAGTACGTTTACAAGAAATTATTGAAGATGGCCGTATGTGTAAAGTACGAATTTATCCTGGAGCTGTTGGAACTTATATTGTTAAATATGGTGAACACACAAGCGAAATTACAATTGATTGAGAACAGCCCTATATCAAAGGACAAACAGAAGTTTCTCCTTTTGAATTTTATACTTATCGTGGCAAAGGTGTTTATTCATTAAATACAGATTTGGCTAAAATTGTTTCACAAGATGGTAAACAATGCAAGATTGAAATTTTAACTGGCCGTACAGGACAGTTTACTTTATATTGTGAAACAGAAGAGGGCGAACAAAAAGAATTATTAATCACTATTAAATCTTGGTTTGGAGGTAAAGATGAGAGCACAGTCGGCGTTGTTGGCTAAAAATTTCAAATCTACTTTCTTATCATGTGAAACAGACCAAGAGAAGATATGAAAAAGATTATTCGTTGAATCTCGTCCTTATAGCGACAAATTAAAACGACTTTTAGTTATTAATACTCCTGATTGTTTAGACGAGTCTAAATTACAATATCAAGAAGTTTTAGAGCATGTTACATTAGATTTCTTGCATGATCGTAAATATTTGCGGACGGTACCTAAATTAGCTTTTGGTGAGCATGAGGAAGTTAAAGCATATATTCTTTTAGAGTTTGATGATTTTGTTCCTACAGAGAATCCGCACTATAGAGATTGTGTTATTAGTTTTTCGATTATTTGTCATTTAGATAATTGAGAATTAGAAAATTATAAACTCCGCCCATATCAAATTGCTGGTTATATCGATGGTTTATTAAATGAAACTAAATTATCTGGTATTGGCACTTTACAGTTTATGGGTGCTAGTGAGTTAGTAATGAATGAATATCTTGGGGGCATTCTTTTAAGATATATTGCTACACACGGTAATGAAGATAGAGAAAAAATAAATAATGATATGCCATCAGGAATCACAGAACTGACTAATACTGGTCAAGGATAAGTGATATTATGGCGGAGGTACAAGGAGCAAATGTTGGTTTATATTTATCAGGACAACCTGTAAAAGTTATAGATTGTAATATAGCTATTGTACAACCAACAATTAAAGACATAGTTATATATGGTGAAGATGAATTTTTAATTGGTATTAATTTATTAGGTCACCCCGAAAACATAATTCAAAATATAAAAGAGGGCAATTCTCAATTAGAAGCCTTTAGCGATTTTCAATTATTATTAGTAACGATGAAAGAAGAATCGATTATTAAAGATTCTATTTTAAAGTTATTAAATTTAATTTGTCCTGACTATGAAATAAAAATTGAAGATAGCTCTATTGATTTTTATGTCCAACAGGAAGAAGAAAAATTTATTGGTGGACGAGTTCATGCTTTTAATTTTCAAAATTTACAAAATGTAGTAAATGATTTGTTTGAACCGCATATTATAAATGATAGCGAGCCAGAATATAATCCTGCAAATGCGGCGGCTGCTGAAATTGCAAAGAAAATTAAAGAAGGTCGTGCACGAAAAAATCAGGCTGCGGCTGAAAAGGAAGGCCCGCAATCAATGTTTGGCCGATATACTTCTATTCTTTCTATTGGATTACAAATGGATATTAATATATTTTTTAATTATACTCCATTTCAATTATATGATGCTTTCAATAGATATTTTACAAAAGTGTCTCATGATTTTTATATGAAAGTTAGTACGACCCCTCTTATGGACGTTTCAAAAATGGAAGAACCAAAAGAGTGGACAAGAAATTTATATTAATAATCAGGTGCCTTGGCCTGTTTATTATAAAGAGTAATTGTTTATGCGCGAAATAAATGATTACGAAAAGGAAAAATATGTATACAGATTTTTCGACAGATTAAAGGAGGAAAACACACATGCGATTTGGTGTACGCGAAATTTGTGATGTTGTTTTCAAGCCTCTAGCTGCTGTAGACATTGGGAACCAACACTTTGATGCAATGCAGCCGGTTCTATATTTAGATACCGCTAAGACAAGTACTCTTGAGGGTGCGTCTACAACTGTATATGCTCAGGGTGGCAAAGGTAATCCTCGTCTAATTGGTTGGGACGGTGAAAAGACTATTACCTTCACAATCGAGGATGCTTTAATGTCCCCAGTTAGTTTCCATGTCCTTTCTGGCGCTGGTATTGTTAAGGGCGTTGGAGAGAAAACAGCTAATGGTTATGACAATACAGATGGTAAGCAAAAGATTTATGTCCATCAGACTTATGACCTAGTTGTTGAAGCTATCGGTCAAGATTTATATGCACGTCTACCTTATGACGTTCGTGATGGTGCTACTCTTATTGCTACAAAAGAAGCTCCTATTTTTGCTACTATTTTAGATAGTGCGGGTGCTCAATCATTATTCTTAAGTGCTGTTAAAGATGCTGAAATCTTTGTCGTAGATGCGGGCGCTTCTACTGTTTCAAGTGCTGTAACTCTTGGTAATCGTGGTATTATTACTGCTGCAGCTGATAAAGATATTCTCTTTAAGTTAGTTTATGCTGAGGGTTCAAATAGTGCTTACACAGACGATATTGCTGATTTGGTAAAATCAGGTGCAACTGTTCGTATTGATTGCTATGCAGTTTATGGCGCTGGCGCTCAAGAACTTCAGATTGATGCTAAGAGCTTCGCTGGTTATTATTACATTGAAGCTTCAACACTTTTCCGTGATGAAGCAACTGGTCAGGACTTCCCTGCGGAATTTATTATTCCTCGTGGCAAAATTCAGTCCAACTTTACATTTACAATGGCTGCAAGTGGCGATCCTTCCACTTTCACATTCACTATTGATGCCTTCCCAGCTTATACTAAGTTCAATAAGACTAAGAAGGTAATGGCTGCTTTACAGATTATTGATCCTACTGCAGCTAAGCATAATTATGCTGATCATAATGTCCTTGGTCATAACGCTTATCGTGATGATAAGGATAGTGAGGATTACTACGACGACATTTACGGTAAGTCTATCTTCACACAGCTTTCGGGGGAATAACAGAGGACTCCGATAGCGGTTCTTCCGATGATCAACAAAATCCCCCAGGCGGAGGCAGTGATAACAATAATCCTGCAGAACCTGTAGTTAACTATGTAGCAGTCATTCCAGAAGGTACAGAAAATCCTAGCGAAGAAGGCTGGTTCGAATTAGTTAACGACGCTTATATACAATCAGAAGACACAGAAGTAATTGAAAATAAAACTTATTATAAAATAGTCTCTGATTAAAAAAATAATAAGGGGCGCTTGCGGGCGCCCCTTATTTTTATTATAACAGGAGGAAAAATGCCGGCCGTTAATGATTATATCTTTTTACTTCAAAATGATTTTATTGCTCAAAGGGGAGGAAATATTAATGCTTTAATAAGCAAAACAAAAGGATCCATTCTTCAAAGAGCTGTAGAACAACATGAACAGAGATTGGCTGCTTTTGGTGGAGGAGATTTAAAAAAAGCAAGAAGCATATTAGAAAATGAAGATTTAATGAAGCAAATGAATCAACAAATAGAAGAACCAACAGCTACAGCAGCCGCATTTCCAGCAACTTTTGAAGCTGCATTACAGGTATTTGAATCAGCAAATTCAAAAATTATTGATGCATCAGAGTTTTCTCAGCGTTTAGACAATTTTTTATCAACTTTAGATAATGAATATTTTGGAGTTGGATTAAAAGAAGAATATTATCGACAGGTTAGAGGAAATTTTATAGCTAATAGAGCTTTAGGGAGGCAGATCGGGTCTCAAGCTACTGTAGAAGAAAGAATGTATGCTTCTTTGATGGACAGTAAATATACTGGCAAAGCCTTTTACTTAAATAAAACAGAAATTGGTAGTAAGGTCGAAGCAAGTAAATTAAATTCATCTGTTGGTAAAATTTATGCTCTTAAAGGATTAATTGATGCTGGAGGAGCAGGGGATAGTCAAAATTTTTGACAAGATGTAGCATATCGTATAAAAAAATGAATGAATGATTTTTTAGGTTCGGTTGGAGAAGTTGCTTTTTATGAAGCTTTTGTTAAAGGGGAATCTCAATTTTTTAAAAGTTTAAAAGGACATATAAATACTCGTTTTTTTGCTCAATTAAGTGGGAATAGCACCTCTGGAGTTAATTTTGATTGTAGATTTAGTGAAGATCCTACATTAACAGCTATGTATAAACGTTTAGAAAAAGAATTGGGAAGCGGCAAAGCTTATAGTGTTAGAAATAACAAAACAAATGTTTCAGATATCAACATTAAGATTAATCAGGATGGTGTTGTTGGAACAGCAGGAATTTCTGTTAAAGATTATAGATTAAATGATATTACAGATGGAAGCAAAGCCTTTAATATTCATACTCAATCAAATACTCCTTTATTAACTTTTTTATTGAGAGAATGTGAGTTTTCTACTTCTGAATTAGTTACATTAATGAATGTTGGCGCTGCTTTGTATACAGTGGATAGTTTAGCTGGTGCATGAGAAACAATTCAAGAACAAGTAAAATACAGAGGTATTTTAGCCACTTTAGCTGGTTTAGAAGGTACAACAGATCAAGTATATTATATGGCTTTAAATGGTCGTATATTTACAATGTCTCAAATTTTAAATAATATACGTCAAAATGTTGAAGCAGGTAAGAATGTATCTATTATTTCATATGACGGGCCTGGTTTTGACAGAGACAGATATCAACAAATTAATAGAAATAATTTTGTAGATGAAGGAGATAGAGACGTTGCTGCACAAATGCGTTCAGAACAGACTCAAGCTCAATTAATGGCTTTATTATATAGTACAAAAGTATCTACTAGTTTAAATTTATATGGTTTAAGTAGTTTATTGACATAATTTAAAAAATATGTTATAATACTAAATATATGGAGTGAAAAGGAGTTTTAATGATTAATTTTGAAGTTGAAAAATCTTTAGCGCTTGATGCGCAGGAGCGCTATGATATTATTGCAATGGCAATAGATGCCGCAGATGATAATGGTTTTATCAATTCATTTATTCTTGAACGTGCTCTTTGTTGCTATGCCGCGATTATCCTTTATCCAGAGCGAGGTGAAGCAATTTCTGAAGCAACTAGTAAAGATTTGCTTTCTTCTTGGAAAAATTTAATTGAAGATGATACTATTAAGACTATGAGAGAAGAATATGCTGATACTTTAGAAGTTCTTTTTAAAGAAGCTGAAATTTGGTACAGTGAATATTCTGATTATGCTCATTCTGCTCGAGGAGTACTTGAAATGGTACAATCTTTTACAGGAGATATTACACAAGGAGCTGCGAAATTACTTACTAATACTGCTCAAGAAACTGGAGTTCAAGATTTATTAGAAGTAGCTGATGAGTGAGGAATGAGAAGAAATGCTCTGGCCCCAAAAGCAGAGAAAAATAATTCTGATATAGTTGAATCAGAGTCTTTATTTCAATAAAAATAAATAATTAAAACAAATGCCCTGGCGGAATTCCGCTAGGGCGTTTTTTTATTATCTTTTAGGGTAATATTTAATAATAAATAGGGCTTTATACTTTTGAATAGTTTGTCAAAAGTATACTAAAGCTGGTATAATTTTGACAGATTATTTAGAGATTATCTCCATTTATTGGATGAATACAAGGAGGCAAGAGGATATGGCGAAGTATTCCAATACTGTAGAGTATAATATTCGTACCACTCTTGATAATAGCGGTATTGCAAAATTGCAGTCTGAACTTACACAATTACAAAATAAAGTTAATACTATGGGTGCTAAGGGACTTATTCCCCAAACAAGTTTGAATAAAACTCTTAGCGATATAAAAACAGTTCAAACTGCTCTAACTAATGCTTTTAATCCAAAGCTTGGTATGCTTAATACTACTAAGTTTATGAATGAGTTAAAAACTGCTGGGCTATCGATGAATCAAATTTATCAGTCTTTTAGTAATGCAGGTGCAGCAGGAACTAGAGCTTTTACTTCTTTTTATGGGCAAGTATCTAAAATTGATACTGGATTACGTAGTATTTCTAAAACAACAGATAAAATAATAAATACTATGGGTAACACTTTTAGATGGGGTGTTATTGCTAGTGCTTTTGCTGGTATGATGAATTCAGTTCATCAAGCGGCTCAATATACTCAAGATTTAGATAAATCTTTGACTAATATTATGATGGTTTCTGGAGAAACTAGAGAAAATATGAATGCTTATGCGCGAATTGCTAACGAAGTTGCGCAAAAACTTGGTAGCACTACTGTTGCTATGACAGACGCTACTCAAGTATTTATTCAGCAAGGTTATGATTTACAGAAATCTCAACAGTTAGCTCAATATTCGACTGTTTTAGGCAATGTTTCTCAACAAGATACTAAAACTGCGTCTGATGAAATTACAGCATATATGAATGCTTATAAAATTCCATTAGAAGATATTGGAAATGCTCTTTCTAAGTGATCGGAAGTTGCTAATGTATCTGCGGCAGATGTAGAAGAATTATCCGTGGCTTCTCAAAAAGCTGCGTCTGTCGCTACCACTGTTGGCGTAGATATGGATCAATTGGCAGCTACGATTGCTACAATTGAAACTGTTACTCGTGAGGCTCCTGAAAATATTGGTAATGGTCTTAAAACTATTTATTCTCGTTTATCTGATGTCAAACTTGGAGAAACTCTTGAAGATGGTGTGGATTTAGGTCAAATTACTTCTGCTCTTTCTAAAGTTGGAGTTCAAGTTCTTGATGACGCAGGCAAAATGCGAGATGTTGGTGTCATTGTAGAAGATTTAATGGATGTTTGGGGTACATTAGATCAAACTCAAAAAGCTGCGACGGCTACAACATTAGCTGGTCGTTTCCAACTCGCTCGTTTTGAAGCTTTAATGAATCGTTCTGACTTATATAAAGAATATCTTGGAGCTTCTCGGGCGCAGACTGGGACAGAAACTCTTGATTCAATGCAATCTGATTATGAACGATCATTAGAAGGTAGATTAAATACTTTACAATCTAAAATTGAAGAAGTATTTTTAAATATATTTAATAGTGATAGTTTTAATGGCGTTGTTGATGCTCTTAGTGGATTAGTCGATGTTCTTAATGATTTAATTAAAGCAACTGGTGGTGGAGAAACTGCTTTACTTGGCATTGCCGCAGTAATGACAAAACTTGCAGGTAACTCTATTGCTCGTGGAGCTAGTAATTTTATTACTAACAGAATTGCAGACAGACAAGGAACCGAAAATCTTCAAGCTCAACAGCAATTAGCAAGGCAACAACTTCGAGGTGAAGGTTTAAATGTTGCAGATGTTCGTATGAATAAATTTGCTAATGATATTGCTCAAATAAATCGATATGCTCCAATTATGAATGAAGAGCAGCAGCGGAGAGCTCAAGAGCTAACAATGCAGAGAGTTCAAGCTGAAAATGCTCTTTCTGAAGCTGAATCAAAACGAATAAGTTTTGAAAGTCAACTTAGAGTAGCTGCAGCAGCTGCTGGAGTTCAAATGGAAAAAAATATTAATTTGCTCCTAGACAATATAGCTGCCGCGGAAAAAGACGGAGTTGCTATTGATTTTACTTCAAAAGAGTTTGAAGAATTAACTAATTATATAAGCAGTTCTACCAAAGCTTTTTCTGAATTTATTGCTAAATTAGAAAGTAACCCATTACAGATTACATCTGCAGAAATTGATAAAGTCACAGCATCTCTAAGAAAAATGGTTGATGAAGAAATTATTACTGCAGAACAAAGTAAAAAAATTACTGCTGCTTTAAATGGGCTAAAAGGAGCAAACTCTATAAAACAGATAGATGCCGCTTTAAAAGATGCTAATATTACAATGGCTCAATTAGTTGGATTTTTAGAGGGTAGATTGCCAAGAGATATCAATGAAGCAGCAGAGCAGATGTATCATTTTTCAGCGGCTTCAGTAGATGCGGCAACATCTGTTACTTACTTGGAAGGACAGTTTACTCAATTTTCTGCTTCACTTAAATTACAAGAAGTAATGAATGGATTTGCTGGAATTGCAAACGGAGCTTTATCTGCATTGTTTGCAATTCAATCATTAACTAATTTAATGAGTATTCTTTCAGACGAAACTAAAAGTCCTTTTGAAAAGTTAGAAGCTGGTGCAATGGATTTTGCAATGGTTTTGGCTTTAGGATTACCTGCAATCCAACAAACAGGCGCCGCAATTGGGACTTTAAAAACTGCTTTACAAGAGTTTAGCGCAGCTCAACAAATCGCAACGGCTGTTAAAGCTGCGGGCATTGTAGTAACAGAAGCAGAAATTGTTGCAACAGAAGAAGAAGCAGCTGCTACAATGGCTGCTAGAATTGCAGAAATTGGAAGCACTGATGCTAGATTAGGAAATGTGGCAGCTGCATTAGCAGAAGCTGCAGTAGAAGGTGTTGTTAGTGGAGAAAAGGCAGCTGAAATTGCTGTTACTTATGGAGTAACAGAAGCTACTGTAGCTGAAACCGCAGCTAAAACTGGTTTAACAATTGCTAATACTGGTTTATTAGCTACAGTGTTGCCATTAATTGCAGCTGCGGCGCCTTTTATTGCTATAGCTGCCGCGGTTGCTGGTACTATTGGATTAATAGTACATTTAGTAGGAGAAGCTGATAAAAGTTTTCATCGTTTTGATACTGCAGTTGTTGAAGCAGGAGAGCATGTAAAACAAGCTAATGAAGCGTATAAACGTTCTACTATTTTAATTACTGATATTGATAGTGCTCTCAAAGGTTTAGATGAAAATCCTTTTGAAAGTTTAACTCGTGGAACTCAAGAATGGAATGAAGCATTACAAAAAACCAATAATAGTGTTCTTGAATTAATTGACAAATATCCAGAATTAGCTCAATATGTTGAGCATGATCAAAATACTGGTGCTTTGATTTTTAATGAACAAGGATTAAAAGCTCAAAGAGAGATTGCTGAACAACAGCAAGCAAGTGCTGCGGCAATGATGGTTGCAGCAAAACAAGAAGAATTAGCTGCTAAAAATAGAAGAGATGCCGTTAATCTTGTTCGTGAAGGAGATTATAAAGCCCTTAAAACTGCAAGTACTTCATCTACATATGTCGAAGGAGCAGCTGACGCTAACGGTGCTCCTATAACAATAAATGGATATGATGAGAGTGGAGCTGGCGCTCAGCTTGAAAAAGCTGCTACGTATATGGCAGAACATGTTGAAACTCAAGTAATGTCAACTGAAGAATTAACTAAAACTTTAGCTGATAACTTAGGAGTAAGTGAAGAAGTTGCAACAGAACTTGCAGCAAATAAAGACAGTATTTATAAATTAGGTGCAGATCTTCAACAAAATACTGTTGCACTTCAATCTGCTACTCAAGCATACGCTGCACAAGTCATGACTGGAACCGGTAAATATGATAATGCGGATGCTAACGTTCAGGGTATTGTGGATAAACAAGTTGCTGGTTATTTAAATGATACTAATAATGAATATTATCAACAAGCCAGTAAACAAGTTAGCGATATGTCTGATAGTGCTAAACGAGCGGCCTATGCTGAACAAATGGGGTACGTGGTAGGTAAAAATGGAGAATACTATACTTCAACAGCTGCTCGTGATTCAGGAGATGAATCTGGAAAAGTCAATTGAGATAATATTGACATAGACACTGCTTTAATTGGTCAAGCCATTGCAGAAGCAATTAGAAATAATGCGGATGGTATTGTTGGTCCAGTACAAGAAGCTTATGATGATATTAAAAATAAAATTGGCGAGAAAGGCGCTAATCTTTTTGCTGGAGAAGGCGAAATAAATGGTGGCGTTCTTCGTTCAATGACTGCAAGTGATTTTGAAGGTTTAGATTTTTCTTTGTTGTCTGAATCTGATTTAAATGCAATGGGATTTTTTGAAGAAAATGGCAAAAATGCTTGAGAAAATTTTAGAGAAGCATTTAACGAAGCTGCAAAAGAAAATCCCATTAATACTGAAGAAGCTATGAAGGCTAGCGAAGCTGCGGCTTCAATGGGTCCAAAAGATGCAGATGTTGATAAAGAACAGTTTAAGCAACTAGCCGAATATATTGGTGAAAACGCTGAAGAAATGGAAGGCTTTAGCGAAGCTTTAGAAGAAGACGCAGATGAACTAGCAGAAGTTACAGAAGAAATTCTTCGATATGATAAATCTTTAGAAAAAGCGCAAGAAAATTTAGAAGATTGACAAAAATTATTGGAGTCTGATGCTGTTGAGGATCATGCAAAAGCAGCAGAAGAATTGTCTAATGTTTATAATGATTTACTAGATGTTGGAGAAGGATTATCTGTTTCAGATGCTTTTGCAACAAATCCTGAAAATCTTGAATTATTACAAGCCGCAATTAATGGTGATATTGATGCGTATGATGAACTTCAAAGAAGAGCAGCTGAAGATATTGTAACAAACATAGCAGTTGATGATTCAGCGGCATTAGCTTCTTTAGATAATTTATGAGCAGAAATGGATGCCATCAATTTTAATGATATTGAAATTGGTGCAACAATAGATGATTCTGGTTTTATCGAAGCTTGTGAAAATATGATTAATGCAGCAGGCATGAGTGCAGAACAAGCTGAGGCAGCTTTATCTTCTATGGGTATTGATGCAGAAGTTGAATCAGAAACAACTGAACAACAAGATCCGCAAACATATGTTAGTTTAATGCCACAATTAGTTCCACGAACTTTTACAAGTACTTTGCCAATTGGTGAAGGCAAAGACGTTAAAATGGAAAGTTATACTGGTACTGTTTATGGTGTTCAGATGATTCCTCAGATTGCACAGACAACAGCTTCTAAAATGTTTAGTGCTTTTGGAATGAAAGTTACTGGTTCAGGAGGAAAAAGTTCTGGTGGTAGCTTAAAAATTAAAAGTGCTAAAAAAGGAGCTGGCGGTGGTGCAAAATATGCCAATGCTTCTCACGGTGGCGGCGCTTCTGGTGGTGGAAAAGGCGGAGGCGGCGGTGGAGGTGGCGGAGGTGGCTCCAAAACCAAGTCCGTAGAAAAAGCTAAAAGTGCTGAATCAAATGACGATATTTATAATAAAGTCAATTCTAAACTTGAAGAATTAGCAGATAATTATACAGAAGTTGATAAAGCCAAAGGCCGAGCGTATGGAGATAAATATCGCAAAGCCGCAGAAAAAGAGATCAATAATCTTCAAAAACAAAATGCTTTACTTAAAGAACGTAATAAAATTTCTGAAGCTAAGAAACAAGCACTTATAAGCGGTCAAGATAATCCTGATTATGGTATTTATCTTAAAGGAGAATCTTTAGCTAAATACGGTTTAACTGATGCTGATAATGATGGTACAATAGATAATTATATTCAAAAATATAATGAAGCATTAGCAAAACAAAATGCCGCGCAAAAAGCTGCGGATGATTATTGAAACTCTCTTGGCGGTGAGATGAATGAGGATCAACAAGAACATTATAAGAAACTCCAAGAGGCTCAAAAAGATGCGGCAGAATATGCGAATAAAATTCTTGATGTAACAAATGAATATCAAGAAGTTTGCGATAAAATTCGTGATGATACAGAACAGATTCTTGAAAATGAGCACGAAATGGAAGATATTGCAATTGATCTCTTCCAAACTGCTACTAAAACGGTTGACACTCTTAAAGATTTGAATGAGTCTAAAGGATGGTTACAAGGATTATTTACTAATCGTGAATCTGATTCTCCTTTCCGTGCATTAGTTGAAGATTTAAATCTTCTTGAAGGATTGTTTGGCACAACAACTACTAATGCAAATCTATTCTTCAAAACAATGATTGATGGAGCAACAGATGCTGCTTCTAAGCAATTTTGAACAGATGCGCGCGATCAAGCGCAAAATAAATTTGGTAATGGCACTTCCATTTTAGATATGCGGCAATTCTATCTTGAAAAATTATTAAGCCAAGAAGGTCGTAATATTTATGGCTCCAATGAAAAACAATATTATGAAGATTTACAAGATCTTTATAATGATATTATTGGAGATATGAAAGACGTCGAGAGTAAATACGAAGATGTTCTTGATGATATTATTGATGCGTATGACGAACTTGCAGACCGTATGGAATTCCGCAATGAACAATTAGAATATGAACTTAACTTCTTAGAGCACCAAAGAGATATGATTGAATTAATTCATGGGGATGAATCATATGATATGTTTGGTATAGTTAATCAAGCACAGGTTGAAGGTACTTTACAAAAAGTTAATGAAGCTAAACTACAATATGATTATTGAGTACGAGAACGCGATAAATATAATAAAGAAACTCAAAAAGAGCTTTGAGAAGAAATGGATAAAAAAGCTCGTGAATTTGGTGAAGCTTTAACAGATGCAACCAAAGAAGCCGCGGATGCAATGGCTAAACAATATGAGGATGCTACCGAGGCCGTAATTCAACATTTTAGGGACGAATTATTTGGTGGCACTCTTGGTGACGCGGGATTCTTTGAAAAAGAATGAGAAATGGCTAATGACCAAGCGGAACAATATCTTGATAATGTTGAACGTGGAATGGAGCTTGAAAAACTTCGTGGCCGCATTCAAAAAATTCAAGATGATGTTATAGATGCAACCGATCAAAAGTATGCAGATAGAGCAAAAGCTATTCTTAAAGCATTAGAAGACCAAAAGAAAGCAATTATTAACAACCAAGGTGAACTTGAATACGTTAATGCTTTATCACAATTTGACGTTGATTTAGCTAATGCTAAAATTGAAGCTTTACAAAAACAAATTGCTCTTGAAGAAGCACAACGTAATAAAAATCAAATGCAATTACGTCGTGACACGCAAGGTAATTATCGTTATGTTTATAGAGCAAATCAAGATGATATTTTATCGGCACAAGAAGAGTTAGCAGACTCTGAATACGAAATCTATGAGATGTCTAAAGAACGTTATTCAGACATTTTAAATGAACGTTGGCAGGTACAGCAAGAATATGAAGATAAAGTTCGATTTGCTAATGAACGATATAAAGATGATCAAGATAAATTAAACAAAGCTCTCAATGAAATTAATGAATGATATGTCGAACGTCAAGTAAATCTCGGTTTAGAACTTAAAGATGCTCAAGAAGGTATGATTGAAGGCGTTCAACATCTTGCGGAAGATACTAGCGATTATGTTTCTCAAATGTTTGAAGATATTGCAGATTCTATGCAAGAAAATTGAGCAGATACACTTGAACAAATTGGTGTTATCTATTCTGCTGAATTACATAATTTAACAGAAGATACAGATAAATTCCGAGAAAGGGTTCAACAAGCTCAAGATGAAACAATTACCGCGGCAGAAACTTTTGATGATAAACTTCGTGTCTTAGAAGATACAGCAGAAACTAGTTTTTCAAATATTAATGAAATTATTAATGACGTAACAAAAGATATGAGTTCATTAAATGAATCAACAGAAGAGTTTATGCGTATTATTAGAGGGGACACTGGAGAAATCGATGATGCGACGTTGGCATTAGAAAGATATCAAAAACAAATCGAAAGCTTACAAAGTTCTTCTAGCGCATTGGCTTCTTCTTTGCGACAGGCGCAAAATGAATTAGACAGTAAAACACGCGAAGCTGCAAATTATAAAACTCAAATTGAAAAAGTCTCAAAAGGCGATGGATATTTTGATAAAGATGGTGTTTATCATGATAATCCAAAATCAACAAGCGGCAGCAACAATAACGGATATACCGATTCACAAATAGCATGAGGTATTGCTCAAAATATTTGAACATATGGTAGTTGAGGGAATGATCCAGATAGGCACAGCCGTATTACTGCTAGATATGGCGAAGCAATTGCCAACCTTACTCAACAATATATTAACGAGTATGCTAGTACTGGGGATTTAGTCAATTGAGGTAGTGATGTTTGAGGTTACGCTACAGGTGGTTACACCGGTACATGAGTCGATGGCAGTAAAGATACTGAAGGAGGAAGATTAGCTCTTCTTCATCAAAAAGAGCTTGTATTAAATGCTCAAGATACTGAAAATCTTTTAGGTGCTGTTGATATAGTACGTCAAATTATCAATAATATGAAAAATACAGATGCTCTTAATATGCCTTCAATGTTCGGAGTTAATTCTAATGTCGGAGATAGCATAGAGCAGCGAGTTGAAATCGTTGCAGAATTCCCTAATGTTGATACGGCAGAAGATATTAGAGAGGCGTTGTTAAGTTTAGCTGATAATGCCTTCCAATATGCGTATAAAACACGATAGGGCAAAATATTATAATTAAAACTCTTTTATCTTTAAAAATATTAGGAATATGAGATAAAAGGTATTTATAGGGAGAAGTCTCATACTTCTCCCTATTTTTTTTATTTGTAAAGGAGAGTTTAATGGCTAATTCAAAAAAAATAGATAGTAATACTATCTTAAAAGCTGTTGATGTTTTAGTCAATAAACGTATCGAAGATTTAGATTTAGATAAAACAATCATCGCTACTATTGATAAAGCGCTAGCTCCCGCGCAAGATGGGTCGCATAGAGTAAAATATAACGGAGGATTTTTTACAGCTTATGCTTCTGTTGGAACTACTTATGCGCCAAATACAACAGTATATGTGCAGATTCCTCAAAATAATTTCTCAAATAGAAAAATAATTTTAGGAAATGCTAGTTCTTACTATGTTGGAAATACGATTCAAACGGTTTCATCAGCAATAAATGATTATTCTATCATTGGAACAAATACTTTAAAGTTAATTAATGAAGAATATGCTATGAATGGCGTTGGTTTAAATTCCTATAGTGAAACAAAACAGAATGGTGTTTATCAAGATATTGTACTATTATATGATAGAAATAAAACGAATCAAGTTCCTTATAATTTAAATATTCCTCAATTAGAAACTTATATAAAAGATGCTAAAGCTGTCATGCTTTCAGCAGATTTTCGTACTTCTTTAGATCAACATCAACAAAATCAAGTTAAAGCAGAATATGGATTAATTTTTAATTTAATTTTTAAAAATAAAGAAATAGTTTATTCTACAAATGGTGAATTATTTACAGCAGTTTCTAATAATGTAAAAGCTTATTTACCAGACGGAGAAACTTTATACTCTATGTTTGATTTTCAACAACAAATTGAAGATCAAATAAATAATATTTCTGATTTTGATATTTTAAAAAATAATTTAACAGCTATTTATATAAAAATTATAGATTTTCTTGATATTAATAAAGAAAAATTTACAACACAAGAAAAGAGTATTTTTACTGCTTATCAATTTTTAATAGCAGAATTATTAAATAGTGAAAATATTAATAATTTAATAGAAAAATATTCTCAATGATTTGATCAGTCATTAACAAATTTACAAGATAATATTAATCAACCTGAAAAGATTCTTTCATATGTTTTAGATAGTTCACATATGGTTGGTAATCCTTTTCTTTTTTCACAATTTTCTAATCAATATACTATTTTTCCAATAGATGTAGAAGATTTTATTGGAATTGATCAAATAGCTTTTTATTGTAAAGGTTTTATAGAAAATATTGATGGATATAATTTTGTTGATTCTAATAAATTAAAAATGTTAGATTCTGACGGTCAATATCATGGAAAAGATATTTGAGTTAAGAATGTTCAATTCTTAGCTTTAAAAGAAATTTCTTCTGAATATGGTGATTATAAAATTACTGTAAACACTCCAAATGGAGCTATCTTTTATAGTGTAAATGAAGAAGAAACTTTAATTGCGAAGGCAAGAACTACATATAAAGAATGAACAAATATTAATGATAATTGTACTTTTTATTGATTTGTAAAAGATATTAGAGTATCTTCTTCTCAAGATGATAGATATAATTGACATGGCGGAGTTGGTTGAAGATATTTAGGTGATATTAATCATGAACATGCTTCACAAATTATTTTAAAAGCTTCTGACAATAAAGCTTATGAAAATATATATTTATGCACGGCGGTCTATGACGACGGTAGCGGTTCATTTATTACATTAAAAGAACAGTTTATCCTTTATAATGAAGCCTGTAAGCGCAATATTACAATTGAATCAGATCTTGGAACGAAATTTAAATGAGATGGCGGCAAACCGTTATTAACTTGTTTAATTGATGGAAAAGAATCATTCTTTGAATCAAATAAGCAAGATAATCAATTTAAATTTTATTGGTCTAAGCGAACCGCAGCAGGTGAGATATTTACTTTTACTCAAACATATGATGAAGTTAAAAATCAAATTGATAGTATTTTAGATTATAATACTAGAATTAGTTTAAATAAAGATGCTATTGAATTATTAGATGTTTCTTATCCTTTAGGAATAAATGGAAATAAGATACAATATCCTATCAAAAATATTAGAAATGCGTCACAAATAAATTTTGAATGTCAAGTTTATACTGTTGATATGCAAACAGATATTGATAATTTAAGTAAATGATATTGTATTGGAACCGGGAGCATTGCTTTATATAATGAAGATATTCCAACATTGAATAATTTTACAGTTGTAATTGACAATGCTAATCAAATTTTTCAATATAGCGAAACAGGAGTAAGTCCTTTATTCGCAGGAAATATTACACCGACTGATTTTAGGCATACAGAACCGATAGAAATACTTCAATTAAAAGCTCATTTATATGATCCGAATGGATTAGAAGTAAATGAAGGAACTTATAGTGTTAATTGGCGCTATCCTATAGTCGATACATTAATTGTACCACCAGAAAACTTATATGAAAATATTGTTACACATGATTTTGATATGGTTGAAGGTCAAACAACTGATTTTTCTATCGCGCCATCGTATGATTATGATTGTACGAATAATCAAATTCAATGTATTATAAAATATGGAAATGAAACCTATACAGCTTATACAGATTTTTATTTTGGAAAAATTGGTGATAATGGAACAAATGGTACAGATATAATAGCGAAGATTATCACAATAAATGATAATAGACGGATTTTAGATACTCAACCATTAACAGTTTATGAATATAAAAATGGAAATGAGAAGAGAAGTCTTTGAAATATTTCGACAACTTCTAATTCATTAGATCCAATTCTTGAAGTAAAACTTTATAACAGGTCTATTGAAATTCCTTCATCTGATTTTACCAGTGTTCATTGAGAAGTCTTAGGTGGAACTAATAGAAGTAATTATTGAGAGTTTGATGATAGTGATAATAGTTTGCAAAATAATCAAATAAGATTACATTATAATTGTGAAAAAAATAATCATTATACCAACTTAATAATTAAAGCGACTGTTACAATAAGAGAAAAAGAATATCATTGCGTTTATCCTATTTGTGTTGTTCAAACAAATGGAGCATTAGCAGATATTCAATCAGAACTTTTACCTGTAACTGGTAAAAATTTATTATATTTAGATAATAAAAAATATCTAAAACAAATTCTTTATAACGCGGACGGCCGCACTCCCTTATATAACAAGAATCAAGGAGTATTTTTACACGGGTTAGAAGGACGTTATACTGAATGAAAGGTGGCGGGTGGCCTTGGACAATCAGGTGAGATAGAAAATAATACTATTCCTATTCGTCTATTGGAAGAAAAAGATAGTATTAATGGTCAATTTGTATTACAAACCGTTAATAAAGATGGCCTTTATATTTTGCCAACAGAAGATTATAATGGAGTAAGTTGTGATAATAGAGTAGAAATTATTACTTATTCTTCCTTTGAGGCTAAACAGACTCTTGATGATATTACACAAAACATAAAAAATTTAACTAATACATATAATGAAAATATAAATAATATTAATCAACAAATTCGGCAAGAAAATATTGATTATAGAAATAAAAAGATTAATTTACAAAAAGAGCATGAGCAACAAATAAAAAATATTAATGAACAATATAAAAATTCACCAGACGAATTACAGATTATTTTAAATGAGAATAATGATGCTTATACTGAACAACAAAATATTCTTTTAGAAGAGCATAATACAACACTAGACAATTATAACAATGAAATTAATATATTAACACAAACATATAATACAGAAAGTGCGGCTCTTCAAAATAGTTTAAGTGATTCAAATTTAAACAAAGTAAAGATTTTAGTTCCAATTTATATGTCTTTAAATGTTTATGGTCTTGCTTCTCTTAATGCATGAGATGGAAATCATGTTGACATTAATGAAGATGCAGGATATATAGTGGCTCCACAAATAGGTGCTGGTAAAAAAGAAAATGATAATACTTTTACTGGTGTTGTAATGGGAGAGATGTCTGCTTATGGTGAGGATGAATCAGATATTGGTTTATTGGGACTTTCGCATGGTAAACAAAGCATATTTTTAGATTCTAAGACTGGAAATGCTTATTTTGGTTTACCAAATGAAAATAAGTTTGGTGGACAAGGAACTCAAGGATACAATGAAGGTCGTATTGAACTTGTGCCTGGCGGAGTTAGTAAAGTTGGTGGTTGACGCCTTGGCCGTCGTTCTTTATATTATACTGCTTCTGGAGAAATATCTGATCCTTATAACGACAATTATGCTACTGAACATGAACATGATATTGCTCATAGCGATCAAGGTATTTTATTAACTGCTATTGGTGAACCTTATCAAAAAAATGTATCAGAAGATCATCCAGATTATAATAAATGGTTTTATCGTGGTGGTCCGTATGTTTCAATTAAAGGACGTGAATTAACAGCTGGTGATGTAAATACTGAGCCTGGTACTAATATTGCAGAAGGAGACTCTTTAGAATTACAACTTGATCCTTTACAACGCAGTATTTTTTCTATTTTTAGGCACAGAGGTAATCAACGAATATTATTATCTGGTATTGATAATAAAGGACGTTTTATTGCTAATAGATTACAAGACGGTGCTTCTAGTAGTGGAAGTGGAGTTAATGGTAGTACGAGCTTTTCTGTAAGCGATATTTGAGCTTTTGGTGATATAGAAGATAATCCAACTCATATTGGCGCGCAATTTGAAGCAGGAAATAGCGTTGATAATACAAAAACTTTTATTTCTTTATTTGCTGAAAAAAATACAGTAGATGAAGATGACGGAACAATTTATATTACCGGTGGAGAGCATGGCTCATCTGGTAATCGTAGTGATTATACTCGTCCATTAAGTATTCATGGAAAAACTCTTAGTTTATATGCTTTTGATGGAATTGATGGAAATAATAATAATAAAACTTCAAAATTTACTAATTCTAAAATCACTTTGTCTAAAGATGGAGTATATTTAGGAAATACTTCTTCTGTAAAACAAGGATATTTAAATATTTCCATGAATAATAATAATGATAGTGAATTTAATATTACAGAAAGCAATATTAATTTTAATTTTGGTAAAAAACATAATATAGAAGTAGCTGATTCATATATTTTTAATGGTGGAAATACTTGAACAACAAATGTTGCGAGTGCCGCAAGTATTTGGGCAAAGGGTAATGCTAATTTTAGTTCTGAATTAAATTGTAATCTTTATGGAGAAAATACTAGTTCAAATACAAATAATTACCTTCGACCATTTTTATTAATGGGACAAACCAGTGGAAGCTCTCCTGTTTCAAGAATTCAATTGGGGTATTATACTGGAGCGAGTGGTCGAAGTGGGAATACAACAGATGGTTATATTTATTATAACAGTTTTTTACGATTAACTCCTACAAATGGTAGTTATTTACATTCTAAAGGAAACTTTAATTTATATTCTGTTGGTAAAATGAATATTACTCAAGATGCAAGTAATGATGGTTTGAATATCAATAGTTATAATGATAATGCAGGAGGCCTTGTTTATATAAGGCTTAGACCTAATAGTGGGAATACTTTAAATTTAAATAGAGCAATAGGAACAATTAATGTGTCAAACGAAAATGAAAATCCCCAAGTTAGTATTACGACAAATGATGGTGCATATATTAGGCACCAGTGAGGCATTAGACCGAAATTAGTAGAGACAAATGCTATTAAAGATAGTGTTGGATGAGCTATTAAGCCAGGTATTCAAACTAATTGAATTACTATGCCAGAGAATGATAGTAGTTGACTATATTTTAAAGAACATACTATTACAGGCAATGGAACATATGGTGGTTATAGTCATAGTTATTCAGCAAAAGCTAGTACATTATATGGATTTATTCAACAACTTTTAGATAAAATTAGTTTAGTTGATGCATATGCTCAATATATTAATAGTAGATTTAGTGAACTAGGTGCGGTTGCTTATTGAAACTCTGTTGGATGAGGTGACATTTCTAATAAACCTTCAAGCTTTACTCCGAGTTCGCATAGTCATACTTCATCAAGTAGTTTCTTACAATATATTGGAGCTACTCCAAATGTTACTATTGATGGACATACTTATTATTTGAATAATTATGAGGTTAGTGCAGTTACTGTATCATAAACAAAATAAAAGGAGATAAAAGGATGAATTTACAAACACGTTTAGAGGTCCAGGGAGCCACTCAGCAGTGGGTGGCTTCTTTTATGACACAGTATAATATTTCTCCATCAATGATGGAAGATGCTTTAAATAAAGTGTTATGTACTTTAAAAGATCAAGTTATGATAGAATTTTTAAGCGCGGCAGCTGCGGAAGAGCAGCCTCCGCAAGAGGAGGAAGAGGATGCCAACATTACCGATTAATAAAATTGAGCGCGGACAGGGTGAGTCTGTTGAATCTGTAAATATAGGGGCTGCCGCAGAAGACGTATATATTACATTATCAGTTAATAATGAACAAGAATATATTACTTTAGCAGATTTCGCTAAATATTTATATAATTATTTTGAGACAGGTACGTTTTTAAGTTATGGGACACTTGCTCCAACAAATGCAAATTTGAATACAAAACTTTGATATGACACTAGTGGTAATTAATTAAGGAGAATATAATGGCAACTACATTGGTAAATACTTTATATCCACCATTAGTAGATACTTTTATGCCTGCTTTTGTTTATACTTCTGAAGAAGCATATATTGTTTTTTCATTATCTCCTTACAATACACCTGAAATGATTAATAAAATTCATGTGTCTTTAGTAGACCAAAAAACAAACGAGTATGTTTTAGAAAATAGAGCATATGAAGCACAAACTAAAACAGCTGTTGTTCAAGGTATTTTAATTAAAGATGTTGAAAATGAATTAAATCTTTATAAAGATCCAGAAACTGAATTATATTGGATTGCGATTCCAAAAGATTATTTAATTTCAGAAACATTAGATACTGGAAGCACGCCAAGTAAAAATTTTAAAACAGAAACTTGATATCAAGCACAGTTAAGATTAGATTGTTCATCTAAAAAATTAAATGATGAAAATGTAGTTTTATCTCAATATATTTTAACAGAAAGGCCTTATTTTTCAGAATGGTCAGGTGTTACTTTATTAAGAGCTATTCCTAGACCAGTTTTTTGTTTTAATGGTATAGATGATTATATGAGTGATCCAGAAATACAGACTGGTTCAGATGGAATTTCTACAAGATATACTTATATTCAACAAACTTATCCTGCTTATAATAAAGGTTTTATTCCAATAGCCGCTCAAATTCGATGAATGTCTCCACCAGAGACAAACACTGAATATTTAGATCATTATCAAATTACTATTTTTTCAACAGATAATTCTAATATAGTGTTAGTTGATTCAGGCGTTATTTATGTCGGAAATAATGAAAAAGATTCTGTTTATTATCTAGCAGACATGAATAACGCCACTATTGGCGAATCCTATGTTATTCACATTGAAGCAGAAACACGAAACGGTTATAAATGGTGAGATGAAAAAACTATTGAAATAGCTACTTTTAATAATCAGAATTTTGAATTAGAGTGAACTTTTAATACAATTTTACTAAATAGCTATAACGATGTTACTTCAGGAGATACAATAAATTGAAATGGGACTGAAGTTGTAAATTATAATGATTTATCTCAACGAATTGTAACAGAAGAGGATGGTTTTGTTGTTGGTAATGTAAAATCTAAACAAGAAATGTATCCTGGATATTTATATATTTATAGATGTTCTAGTGCAGATAATTATAAAACAAATGAAATTATTCAAGTAACATATCATAAAGGAATGATCGATCAAGACTTTGAAGACAGAACTGTTTGTAGTTTATTACAATATAAATATAGGGCACAATATCATTATAAAGAAGGCGGGACATGATCTCCTGTTAGAACAGCTCCTATGTTTGTTTTCCCCAATTTTTATGATATGTTATTCTTGCGGCAAGATAAACAATTAGCAATTCGTTTTGATGGGGCGATTAATTCATTAAAACCAGTCGTAAATAGGGTTAAAATAGATACCTTGGGTGGAAAATATCCTAAATTTGCTGAAAATGCTCGCATGAATTATAAACAATTTTCTATTAGTGGTTTAATTAGTGCAGAAGAAGATTTTAACAGAAAATTTTTAGATGATAATGATGATGAATTTGCTCCAACCTTAGAAGCATATGATGAGCATATCGGAAACGAATATCAAATACGCAATGATACTATTTTAAATGCGGTTGAAGATCCTTTTACACAAGGACAACACGATACATACCTTCATGATAATTGATATTGAGAAAGAGAATTTAGGGAGAGAGTCATTGCTTGATTAAATGACGGTGAACCTAAATTATTCCGTTCAATGACTGAAGGAAATATGATAGTTATGTTAAATGATATATCATTAACTCCTAATAAAACTATCGGTCGTAGATTATATAGTTTTAATGCTACAATGTATGAAATTGAAGATGGCAATGATCTTCAAAAATTACATGACTATGGCGTTATAACAATTAGAAATGATGAAGCCACCGCATTAAAAGCAAAAGGAAAAAATAGTGACGATTCTGATGACGAAGATGATGAAACTGATACTATAGAAATTGTTAGAATTCAGCAATATAATCTTAAAAATGACAAATATATTGTTGGAGAAGACTTAGTTACTGGAAGTGTATTAGTTACAGATTCTGCTTTTGGTGGATGAGTTGATCCTATTACTATTTTAGATCAATTAAATCAAGAATATACGGGAATACTCAAAAATCAAAAAGTTAGAAATGGGTCTATTCTCATGAGAAACCTCCAAATTCAGTTTACCTCTAAACCTTTTTGAATGGTTAATAATTCTACTCTAAGTACAGAAATTGATGGCGTTTCAGTTGATAAATATTTAGAACAATTTGGAGGACAAAAATCTTCTTCTTATATAGCAGAAAATTTCTTGCTAGGATATAAATTAAGATTACGACTTCAAACAGACTCTGTTGAACAAACTGAAGTTCAATATAAAGACATTTTTGTTAATCCGAAAGGATATTATCAAATTCCAAGTGATTTAAATGTTACTGGATTACAGTTTTTTAATGGAGAAGAGTATGAATTAAATTATATTTTAGAATATCAAATTGAATATACTAAAGAATCTACGATTACTAGGGTTGAAAAAGTGAAAGATATTGTTGGACAATATACGAATACTTTTTATCCAAATGTTAGTTTAGGTTCTACTATTAGAGAGCAATACCATCAAATTGGCTATCGTAATGTTACAATTAATGAAACTGAAGAAATAAGTTATGTTGTTTCAGAACAAAAAATGCAAAATTGAACTGGTATTAGTTTTGATGTAACACCTTATGCTTTATTAGAAATTAAAACAGTTGGTAGTAATAATTGAGAAAAACGTTTAGTTGGTCAAACTGGTGTGTATAATTTAATGACGGAATTTGATATTGAAGATGTTAGATTCTTAGGCCGTCGGATGGTTCAATCTCCAAATGATAATAGACCTTATTTAGATGAATGGCAATATGTTTTAGATGAATCTGTTACTGGCGCAGAAGATCAAATTTATTCTCGTTACTGGTATAACTATATCACAACATCGGATCCATCTAAAATTAGAATAGAAGAAACTGAAAATCTTGTTTATTGAGGTTTCTCTAACGAATATAATATGCAAAGTCCTAATAAACATTGAAATGATTTAATGGCTAGTTCTGAAGCTCAACAAGAATATGGATATTTGTTAATTGCAAATATTGAAAATCCTCAATATAATACTATTTATAAAATAACAGATGAAAATCGTGAAAATGAAGTATTTGTTATTTATTATTTAGATCAAGCATGATATGAAGTTGAATTTTCCGATGGCGATTTTTCTGTTTGTACAGCAAAAGTTCCTCTTTACGGTTCTATTAATTATCGAGGAACAGTTATAAAACAATATTTCGCTTCAGCTTAGGAGGTTTTTATGAGAAAGATATACCCATACCTCCAAGACAGCTATATATATAATTCCAATGAAGAAATAAAAAGAAGGGTTTTTTTACAAAAAATAGATGAATTTGCAAATCAGCGGCAGTATTTTAAAATTACTTTGTTAAATTGAGAAGAAGAGCCTATCAAAGACATAGAAGGACAAATTACGTCTGGCTCTATGTCAAAAGATGGCTCTTCTGCCGTCAGAGTAACTTGTTCTTTAACTTGTAATGTAAGTTATGGAGATTATAATGTTGAAGATATGGAATCTGATTTTAGTATAAATAAGAAAATTTTCTTAGAAATTGGCGTTAAAAATGACTCTGATGAATATTTAGAATATCCTATCTTATGATTTCCGCAAGGCGTTTTTTTTATTAGTTCTTTTAGTGCTGCATCATCTACAGGAGGATCTGTTTCAATTAACATTTCTTTAAAAGACAAAATGGCAATGTTAAATGGAGATGTTGGCGGAACGTTACCTGCTTTAGTTGTTTTAGACACAATGGCTACTCAACTTCCAACAGGAGAATATAGTGAACAAAAAGTTTTAATATATGAAATTATCCAAGAGCTAGTAAATCATTATGGTGGAGAACCTATTAGTAACATTGTAATTGAAGATATCCCCCGTCGTATTCGTAAAATTATGAAATGAAATGGTGATACTAAATTATATATGACTCAAACCGCAGATAATCATTATGAAGAAGAAATTCCAAGTGCGGCTAACGGTATAATGTATCAATATACTTTAATAGAGCCAGATGAAGAAGTAAACTATTTGACTTTTAATCCTGGAGACGATGTTGGATATATAATGTCTGATTTTGTTATTCCTGATGAATTAACTGCTAATGCGGGCGAGTCAGTTGCGGCAGTTCTTACAAGAATTAAAGAAATTCTTGGTAATTATGAGTTTTTCTATGATGAATTTGGAATTTTTCATTTTCGAGAAATTAAAAACTATATCAATACTACACAGGGCAAATTAGTATTAGAAGAAACTTCAGAAAAACAATATTTAGTAGAAACAAATAACTCTAAGAGTGTTTACACTTTTACCGATACTGGTAACATTACTAGTATTAATGTTACCCCACAATATGATAACATTAAAAATGATTATATTGTTTTAGGATTAAGACAAAACACTGTTAATGATATTAGTTATGAAGTACGATATCATTTAGCAATAGATGAAAAACCTAAACCAATAGGCATACAAATGGGTGTTTCTTATCCATACTATGCCGTATATGGTGGAGACACTCTTAGTAACTATAATGAAATTTTAGTTTTATTCAGTGAAAAAAATGAATATGGATATACTGGAAATATAGTTGCCGGGTTCGCCAGAAATGTTGGCAATACTTTACCAGAGATAGGTAATTTAGATGATTTGTATTACCTATATGATTCAAACAAGGTTTATTATTGGACTGGAAGCGTGTACGAAGAAGTATTTTTATATGACTCTACTAAACCAGAAACCGAACAATTACAACCTTGTAAAATTTATGGAGGAAGATCTGGTAATATTTATTATGTTAAAGATTGAAGAACCCTGTTATATTTAAAAGGTAAATTAGCAGAAATAAATGGAACTGATAAAGGTTACTATTATGAAGAGCTAAATGCTAATTGACCAACTGTATATAATTTAATAGATCAGTGTTTTTGAGCAGAAATACCTCCAGATGATGCGGAAGCTCCAGAATGAGCAGATATAGCTACGCCGCACACAGAATGGCGTACTTTGGCAGATGGAAATTATTATTTAGACTTTATTAACGCATCTACTTCTACTCTTGGAAAATATAGCGTTAATGCGATTGGTCGTCGTTCACAGGTAACAAAAGATGATGAAATTAATTGTCTTTTTAATCCAGAAATTCCAAATGTAGATATTTTAAATATAGATGATATTTCTTATAATACATCTCAAAACACTGCATTAAGACCAGCATCAACTATTGAAGAACAAAGAGCAGAGTCTATAGCACAAGGACAACCTTTTACACAAGTTGGAAATGAAATTTATTCTTGTTTAATTCCTGGTGGTTATCATAATTGTGCTTATGACCAAATAAAATATGAACTTTATTTGCATACTCGCTATCAAAAGACTGTTAGTTTAACAGCTTTACCTGCCTTTTATTTAGCTCCAAATAGTAGAGTTACAATTAATGAAAAAAGTACTAATACATTTGGAGATTATGTTATTAACAACATTGGTATTACTTTTGGTCCAGGCGCAAATATGAGTGTTAATGCAAATGAAGTATTTGAAAGAGAATAAAGGAGGGTAAAAGTTGGCTAATACTGCATATAGTATGAACCAATTTAGATATAATACTGGATCCACTTGTATGCAAGAAATAGAAGCGATCCCTTACTATCTAGATTGACAAATTGAAACTGATACATCTCCTTTCTATCGTGATGTTGTTTTTCAATTACCAGATAATCAGTCTTTTGAAGCAAATAAATCTTATTATCTTACTTTTGGGATACCAAGAGATTTAAATTATGATTTTGATATTGCTATAAAGCTTTTAGCTCCAATAGACGGAAATTTTAGATATAATGAAGCTAAAACAAAATATCAGTTTGTTAAATATATAAATAATAGACGGAGTTCTACAAATGGAACTTCTAATAGTTTAGTTACATTATATAAAATTGTGGGAGAAGACCACGCTAGAGTGGCAATTCAAAGCTATGATTATCCTGGAACAAATACACAACCTAATGTAAATAATAATTCAACTTATACTACAACAAATGGTCAATTTTATGAAGTATTAAATCCTGGATTTAGTGGTTATACTTATGGACAAAATCGTTTATATCATAATAGGTTAAATGATACTTATTGAATGTTTAGAGGGAAAAATGGTGTTACCACTTTAACAGCAGACGCAAATTATGATCCATTTGGTACAGAAGATTCACAAAGATGAGATAATATTCTTGCTGGTACAAACGATGTTGTTTTAAATTGAGTGTGAGAAACAAACTCAACGACAGAAATGGCCTATTATAAATGTGTTTTTACACCTGCGCAGGATAGCTTTAATGCTATTCTTTTACAATTACAAAGAATTACAGAAGACCCTGATATTCTAACTTCTGCAAGAGTGGGATATCCCGCAGGAAAGTGTATTAATCAAGTTGGTAGTACGGGTTATGGTTCAAGTATTAATGGACGATATATTAATTTAGAACAAAATATAGAAGATAATTTTTCTGTTGCGGATACATTTAAATTATATAAATTGAAAAATTTAAATGAAAATGGCGGCAATATATTAGCCTCTAATGGTAAAACGATTGTTCGTTTTGGTATTTGAGGACACCCAGAATTAATGATGGCTATTAATGGTGAAGAAGTACAAATTGGTTCAAGTGGTTATTACGAATTAAATGAATTTAACGTTAATTCATTGTGTGTAGTTGCCGATGGGCCAAAAGATACTTTCGTTTTAGATTATCAATATATTAGATAGGGAGGAAAGAATGTCATTAGAAAGTTTCTATGGTGGCAAGCAAGGGCTTTCCTCCATTATTAAAAAATCTTTTAAATATAT
>JAEEZV010000061.1 GCA_016291995.1 Caryophanales bacterium | reverse complement strand
TTAAATGCCACGATTAGAATTATTAATCAGCAAGAACTTGGAGAACTCGTTGGTGATAACGATAATAAAACGATGATTCTTGGTGTTAGTCCATTATATAATGATTATCCAGTTAAGGTTAATATAAATGAAATGTATAGTAACCATATGGCTATATTTGGTAATACTGGTTCTGGTAAAACATGTGGTGTTGCTAGAATTGTTCAAAACTTTTTCAATATGAAAGATAAAATTCCATTTAATAGTAATTTCTTTATATTTAATAATACAAGTGAATATGATGCAGCATTTAGAGATATTCATAGTTTAAATTCTAATTTTAATTATAAATTATATACGACAGATAAATCTGATCCTTCAGGAAATCCAATTAAAATTCCTTTATGGATTATGGATGTTGATGATTATGCAAATATTTTAGATATAACTGATTATTTTCAAATTAATATTATTGAAAAGATGCTTAGTTTCGTATCTATATTTGCAAGAAACGATGAAGAATCTATTAGATATAAAAATCATTTAATTGCTAAGGCTATTATTGCTGTTTTATATTCTAATCAGGTAGCTGCTAAAATAAGAGACCAAATATTTAATATTTTGACTGATTGTTATACCAATGAACTAAATTTGGATGTTGAAGTTCCTGGTATAGGATATACAAGAGAATTTAGAAAATGTTTTGATATTGATAATCATGGTGATTTTGTTGAAAGAATATTGGTTACAAAATATATCCAGAGTTTTGTTGATAACAATACTGTATGGAAAGAAGATTATGTACCTTTATATTTCAATTTAGATCAGTTGGAAGTAGCTCTTAATTTTACTTTGATAAGTGAAGGACTACTTATGAATGAAAAATCATATAGTGAAGCGATAGCATTAAAAGTTAAATTACATTCAATCAATAATAGTTCTAATAAAGAATTTTTTGATGTTCCTAGTTTTATTACACCAGAACAATATATTAATTCATTATTAGTAACACCAGCTAATGGTAGAGTACAAATAGTTAACTTTGTTTTGGAAGAGGTTGATGATAGACTTGCTAAAAGTATTGTTAAAGTAATATCTAGAATACTATTTAAGTTTTCTAAAAGACTTCAACCTAGAGGTTCTATGCCTATCCATATAATGTTGGAAGAGGCGCATAGATATGTTCAAAAAGATAAAGATGTTGATATTTTAGGTTATAATATTTTTGAAAGAATTGCTAAGGAAGGTAGAAAATTTGGTGTAATTATGGATTTGATTACTCAGAGACCTACCGAATTGTCTGAAACAGTTTTGTCACAGTGTTCTAACTTTATTATCTTTAAGTTGAATCATCCAACAGATTTGGAATATATTAGGAAGATGGTTCCTAACATTAGTTCAGATGTAATTGAAAAACAAAAATCATTACAGTCAGGAACTTGTGTTGCGTTTGGTAGAATGATGAGAATACCAATGATTGTAAAAATGCAAATGCCTAATCCTGAACCTCAAAGTGCGAATGCATCTATCTATGATAAGTGGATTGTGGAGTGGAAAGGACAATAGTTATATTTCCCGGGAAATTATTTCCCGGGTTTTATTTTCCACAGATGTTGTTGATAAATATATACCTTTTTTTGTTATTTTTAAGTGTTTATTGTAATTATCAACAAAACCCTTATTTTTCAACATGTTATAACAAATGTAGATAATTTTATTAACAGGGAAATATTTGTATTAAAAATTGTTGAAAACTCTTTTAAATCCTTATTTTATATGGTATTATATTGTTGAAAAGTTGTTGATAACTTGTTTACAACTTGTTGATAGTGAAAATTGTTGTAGACAAAGCTTTTTAATGTGTTAAAATAAAGTTAGAACTGAATGTGAGGTAGCGGTTATGAATGGTAGAGAACTATGGAATAAATTTTTAGACAACTTAAAAAACGAACTGACTAATATGTCTTTCGATACGTGGTTTAATGAAGAGGATACAAAATTTTATTCTTTGGAAAATAATGTACTTACCATTACCGTCAATCAAGAATTTATAAAAAAACATATTGAAGAATTTTATCTAAATATGATGAATGAGGCTATGGCGAAAGTTACCAACGATAATATTACATTCAATATTATATTAGAAAGTGAAATACAGGAATTAGAAAAGAATAAACATAAAAATGATACTTTTAATGATTTAGTAGTTCATGAGAAACAATCTCCTTTTAATGCTAATTTAAATCCTGATTATACTTTTGAAACATTTGTTGTTGGTAAAAGTAATAATTTTGCTTATAAGGCTGCGGTAATGACTGCTGAAGCTCCGGGATCATATAATCCTTTAGTATTATATGGTGAGAGTGGTGTTGGTAAAACTCATTTAATGCATGCGATAGGCAATTATATAATAAAGAACTCTGATAAGAAAGTATTATATATAACGAGTGATAAATTTGTTGATGAATATACAAGAATATTTAGATATAGTGATAAAAATAATTTTGATAAGATTGATGCTTTTAAAGAAAAATATCGAAATGTAGATGTTCTGATGATTGATGATATTCAGTTTTTAGGTACTGCACCAAAAGGACAAGAAGAGTTTTTTAATACATTTAATGAATTACATAGTGCGAATAAACAAATAATTATTGCTTCGGATAGACCTGTAGATGACTTAAATTCATTTGAAAATAGACTTATTACTAGATTTAATTGGGGACTTACAGCAAATATAGCAACACCTGATTATGATCTTAGAGTAAATATTATTAAGAATAAGTTAGCATTTAAGGAAACAGCTAGTGATATACCAATAGAAGTTATTGAATATATTGCAAATAATTTTGATTCGGATATTAGAAAGTTAGAAGGTGCTATTACAAGAGTATTAGCATATTCATCTATGTTTAATCATGGTGAGGTTACTTTAGATATTGCAGTTGAAGCTTTGAAAGATCAATTGCATGGTAAGAGTATTTATAAGAATGATGTACAAAGAATTCAAAGGGCTGTATGTGACTACTACAAAATTAGTATTGAACAAATGAAAGGTAAAAATAGAAATAATTCTGTTAATTTTCCTAGACAAGTAGCAATTTACTTATGTAGAGAATTAACGACAGAATCTTTTCCTAAGATTGGTTCTTATTTTGGAGGAAGAAATCATTCTACAATAATTAGTGCTGATAAAAAAATACGAGAAGAAATTACTAAGAATGATGATTTAAGAAATGTAATAAAAGATTTAAAAAGGAGTTTGAGTTAGTTGTTGATTGGTGTTAATTATTTCTTATTATACCAACATACCTTGTTGATAAATAAAACGTTATAAAATAAAGATTTTAAGTAAGTTATCAACAGTATCAACAAGTATAATAGTTATAATAATTCAATTAAGAAAGAAGGAAAAAAATATGAAATTTATTATTAAGAAAAATGTTTTACTTGAAAATTTATTAAATACATCTAAGGCTATTTCCAGTAGAAATTTAATTCCAATATTAACAGGTATTAAATTTGATTTAAAAAAAGAAGGATTATATTTATTTGCTAGTGATTCTGATATATCTATTAGAACATTTATACCAAAAGATCAAATAGAAAAAATAGAAGAAGTTGGTAGTATTGTTATTAGTGGAAAATATATTGTAGAAATTATTAAAAAATTACCTGATAGTGATATTTCAATTGAAGTTGTTGATGGATTTAATATGATTATTCAAACAACTGGTTCTGAATTTAATTTAAATGGAGTAGATCCAAATGAATTTCCTAATTTAGATTTAGAAGAAACTAAGAATCCAATTGTTTTAAATCCAATATCACTTAAGAGTTTAGTAAATCAAACTTTCTTTGCTACATCTCTTTCTGAGACAAGACCATTACTTACAGGTATTAATTTTAAATTAAATAAAGATAAACTAGAAGTAATTGCAACTGATAGTTATAGATTGGCTAGAAAAGAAATTAAATTAAATGATAAATACGAAAATGAATTTAATTTAGTTATTCCTAGTAAGAATTTAGTGGAATTATCTAGAATGCTAGATGATGATAATGAGAATATTTATCTACATGTATTTAGTAATAAAGTTTTATTTAAATATAAAAATATGATTTTCTTATCAAGATTAATTAGTGGAACATATCCAGTATCTTCAAATATCATTCCAAGTAAATTTAATGTTGATATTGAATGTGAATTTGATTCTCTATATGATATGATTGATAGAGCTTCTTTACTTACATCAGATAAGGATAAAAATACAATTAAACTAACATTAGATAATAAGGAATTAATAATTTCATCTAATTCTCCTGAAATTGGTAAAGTAGAAGAAAAAATTGCTATTGATAACGATAGTAAAATATCTATATCATTTAGTTCTAAATATATGTTAGATGCTATTAAAAGTTTTGGTAGTGAAAAGATTCATATATTAATGAATGATGATAACTCACCAATAATTATAAAGAGTGATGATGAAAGTTCATTAGTACAATTAGTATTACCAATTAAGACATATTAATTTATGTCTTTTTTATTTTTTTATATCTCCGACATAATTCTACATAATTCGACAAAGACATGTGTCATACTAAAGAGTTAAGGGGGGATATTATGTATGAAATAGATTTATCAACAGACATGTTGATAGGCATAGACGATAGTCATACAAGGATAATTACAGAAAATATGGATTATATTGAGAATATATCATCTAAAGAAATTATTAATAATTCATGTAAATTCTTTGGTAGCAATCTTACTGATAGAATAAAAACTACCAACAGACTTGTTAATTTATCATCTAAAACACCAATAATTGTTGAAGAAAGTAGAAATATTATCTTTTTTCCATTAAAATCAGTTAGAAGTAAGAATAATATATGGATTTCTTTTAATAATTTAGAAAAATATGAAAAAGACGATAATAAAACAATATTTTATTTCAAAAATAATAAGATAATAACAATAGATTTTTCATATTATATAGTCGATAATCAGGTAACTAGAAGTTTAATTTTAGATTATGAATTAAATAAGCGAAGAAAAAGTCTAGAAAAGTAGATTTTTTCTTTATTTTTTAAGCAAAATATGTTATAATTATAATGTAATAATTAATAAATAATGTATATTTGTGGGGTACTATATGAAGAGGTAAAATTAAGGTGAAAATTGAAAAATTAAAATTAAAGAATTTTCGAAATTATGATGATATAGAAATAGTATTTAACGATAAATTAAATATTATTATTGGAAATAATGCCCAAGGAAAGACAAATATACTAGAAGCTATTTATTTTTTATCAATTACAAAATCTAATTTTCCTATTAACGATAAGACTTGTATTAAGAAAGATATGTTATTTTCTAAAATAGAAGGATTAATTAATAATAATGAAAGTAACAAAAAAATATCTATATTAATGAATGCCAATGGTAAGAAATTGGAAGTTAATGGTGAAGAAATAAAAAAACATTCACAATATCTTGGAAATTTAAGAGTTATTTTATTTAATCCAGATGATGTGAGGTTAATTAAGGAATCACCAAATAATCGAAGAAGATTTTTAAATATTGAAATCAGTCAGTTATATTTAAAATATATTAATGTTTTAAATGATTATAATTTGATATTACGTCAACGAAATGAATATTTAAAAGTAATTAGAAATGGGAATATCAATAATGTATATTTAGATATTCTCAATTCTAAGATGGTAGAACTTGCTACGGATATATATAATTATCGTATTAATTTTGTTAATGAAGTTAATAAATATATAGGTGATATATATAATGATATTGCTGGCGTTGAAGGGTTATATATCAAGTATTTACCCAGTATAGATGTTAAAAATGATGATTATAGTAGTATTATGTTAAAGAAACTAGAGAGTAATTTAGAAAAAGAAAAAATATATGGTACAACTTTAATAGGCCCACATAGAGACGATTTTAGCTTCATATTGAAAGATAATGATTTATTGTTATATGGATCACAAGGACAGCAAAAGATGGCTATATTGGCGCTTAAATTGGCTGAGATAGAGGTGTTTTATAATATTACTCAAGAGTATCCTGTTTTACTACTAGATGATTTATTTAGTGAATTAGATGTAGAAAAGAGAAATAAGGTAATTGGTTATTTAAATAAAGATATTCAAATTATTGTTACGACTACTGATTTAAAGAATGTTGATAAAAGAACTATTAGGGGTTCAAAAATATATGAAATAGATGATGGAAGAATCGTTGATTAACAAGAAGGATGTGGTAGAAATGAACGAGAAAAATAATGAACATTATGATGCTTCGGATATTCAAGTACTTGAAGGATTAGAGGCAGTAAGAAAAAGACCAGGTATGTATATAGGCACTACCGATATTAAAGGTCTTCATCATTTAGTATGGGAGATAGTTGATAATTCGATAGATGAGGCATTGGCTGGATATTGCGACGATATAGAAGTAGTTATCAATAAAGATAATTCTATAACTGTAAAAGATGACGGACGTGGTATTCCAGTTGAAATACATCCTAAAACTAAAAAATCAACAGTAGAAACTGTTTATACAGTGCTTCATGCTGGTGGTAAATTTGGTGGTGGAGGATATAAGGTATCCGGTGGACTTCATGGTGTAGGTGCATCAGTAGTTAATGCATTATCTAAATGGTTAGAAGTAACAGTTTATAAAAATGGACAGGTACACTTTATTAGATTTGAAAATGGTGGACATGCTGTTGAACCATTAAAAGTAATCGGAGAATGTGATAAAGAAAGAACTGGAACAGTTGTTACCTTTAAACCAGATCCAACAATATTTGATAGTGAAATATATGATTATGAGATACTTAAAGTAAGAATTAGGGAGTTAGCTTTCTTAAATAGAGGACTTGCTATTACACTTAGAGATGATAGGGATGAAGAAGATACAACAGGTGAAAGATTCTTTTATGAAGGCGGAATTAGTGAATATGTTTCATTTATAAATCAAGGAAAAACACCAATACATAACGATATAATTCATTTAAATGGTGAAGAAGATGGTGTGTTTTTAGAAGTTGCAATGCAATATACAGATGGATATAATGACAATATTTATTCATTTGTTAATAATATTAATACACATGATGGTGGAACACATGAAGAAGGTGTTAGAAGAGCTTTAACTAGAGTTATTAATGCATATGCAAGGAAAAATGGATTATTAAAAGAAAAAGATGATTCTTTGACTGGTGATGATGTTAAAGAAGGTCTAACAATGATTATTTCTTGTAAACATCCTAATCCTCAGTTTGAAGGTCAGACTAAAGGAAGGCTTGGAAACTCTGAAGTTAGAAAGTTAGCTGATAGTATTTTTAGTCAGGGATTTGAAAGATTTTTACTAGAAAATCCAGATGATGCTAGAACTATTGTTAGTAAGGCAATGTTAGCATGTAGAGCTAGAAATGCAGCTAGGAAAGCTAGAGAAATTACAAGAAAATCTGATTTAGCTACAACTTCATTTTTTGGTAAGTTATCAGACTGTAAGAGTAAAGATCCCACTGTATCAGAAATATTTATAGTCGAGGGAGATAGTGCTGGTGGATCTGCTAAAAAAGGTAGAGATTCTTTAACGCAAGCAATACTTCCTTTAAGAGGTAAAATTTTAAATGTTGAGAAAGCTAGATTAGATAAGGCTTTATCTAACGAAGAAATAAGAACAATTATTACTGCATTTGGTACTGGAATTGGCGAGGAATTTGATTTATCTAAACTTAGGTACGATAAAATTATAATAATGACCGATGCCGATGTCGATGGATCACATATAAGAGTATTATTATTAACATTATTCTACAGATTCTTTAAACCAATAGTTGAGGCAGGACATGTATATGCTGCACAACCACCATTATTTAGAATAATGCATGGAAAAACACGAAAATATGTTCTTAATGATGAAGAAAAAGATGCATATCTTGCTACATTACAGCCAAATACTAAATACGAAGTTGCTCGTATGAAAGGTCTTGGTGAAATGGATGCAGAAGAATTAAATGAGACAACTATGGATATTGAAAAGCGTGTACTTAGAAAAATCACTGTAGATGATTGTGTTGCTGCAGATAAGATATTTGAAAAACTTATGGGTGATGAAGTTGAACCTAGAAGAAGTTTTATCGAGGAAAACGCAAGATATGTACAAAATCTTGATATTTAGTAGGGGGTGACATTATGGACGAAGAAAAACAAAATTTAGATGATGATATTGAAGAATTATTAGAAAGAACTGAAGATACTTCTCAAAAAGAAGAAACTCCTTCAGAAGATGAAGAGATGTTGGTTAGTGATAGTAATAAATTCAATGGATATTTTCATGAAAGAGATAGTTTGTCAGAGAACAATATTGTTGATGAAGTAAAAACATCATTTCTTGAGTATTCAATGAGTGTTATTACTTCTCGTGCTTTGCCAGATTTAAGAGATGGCTTAAAACCTGTTCATAGACGTATTTTATGGAGTATGTATAATTCAGGATATACTCCAGATAAACCACATCGTAAGTCAGCAAAAACTGTCGGTGAGGTTATGGGTAATTACCATCCACATGGCGATTCTTCAATATATGAAGCCATGGTTAGAATGGCACAAGATTTTAATCAACGTTATTTACTTATTGATGGTCATGGTAACTTTGGTAATATTGAAGGTGATGGAGCAGCAGCTATGCGTTATACTGAATCACGTCTTTCAAAATTATCATTAGAGTTACTTGCCGATATTAGAAAAAATACTGTTGATATGACTAAAAACTTTGATGAAACATTAGATGAACCAACGGTACTTCCAAGTAGATTTCCTAATATTTTAGTTAATGGAACTATGGGTATAGCTGTTGGTATGGCTACGAATATTCCACCACATAATTTAGGTGAAGTAATAGATGGATGTGTGGCATATATTGATAATCCAGAAATTGATACACTTGGATTGATGGAATATATCAAAGGCCCAGATTTTCCTACAGGTGGTATTATTCTTGGAAATTCTGGCATTAAAAAGGCATATGATACTGGTAGAGGAAGCATTACTATCAGAAGTAGAGCTGAAATAGAAGAATATCAAAATCATAATACAATAGTTATTACTGAGGTTCCATATGGTGTTAATACAATGGAACTAAAAAATAAGGTTGCTGAACTTGTTAGAGATAAGATAATTGATGGTATTTCTGACTATCATACTGATCTAAAAGATGGTGTTAAGATTACTATCACTTTAAAAAGGGATGCTAATCCGCAAGTTGTATTAAATAATTTATATAAGCATACGAATTTCCAAATTCAATATGGTATTATATTTTTAATGATTGATAATGGAACACCTAGAACTTTAGGTCTTAAGGATATTATTGCTAAGTATATTGAACATCAAAAGACTGTTATTATTAGACGTACTAAATTTGATTTAGATAGAGATGAAAAGAGAGTTCATATACTTGAAGGTTATAAGATTGCTCAAGATCATATTGATGAAGTAATTAAGATTATTAGAGGTGCTCAAACTGATGAGGAAGCCAAAACTAAATTAATGGATCGTTTTGGGTTAACTGATGTTCAAGCTGATGCTATTCTTGAATTAAAATTACGTAGATTGACTGGACTAGAAAGGGATAAGATTGAAGCTGAACTTAAGGAGTTATTACTTGAAATAGAAGAGTTAAAATCAGTATTGGCATCTGAACAAAAGGTTCTTGAAATAATTAAGAAAGAATTACTTGAAATTAAAAATAAATATGCTGATGAACGTAGAACGCATATTGATATGACAGCAATTGATTATATTGAGGATGAAAGTTTGATTCCTGAAGAGAGAATTGTTATTACACTTACAAATAAAGGTTATATTAAACGTTTACCTGTTGATACATACAAAACACAGCATCGTGGCGGAGTAGGTATTAAGGGTATGACTATTAATGAAGAAGACTTTGTTGATAGAATGCTTAATTGTTCTACACATGATTATGTATTATTCTTTACAAATATGGGTAAGGTATATCGTGTTAAAGGATATGAAATTCCTGAATATAGTAGGCAATCAAAAGGTTTACCAATTGTTAATTTGTTAAATCTTGAAGCTGGTGAATTTGTAACATCATTATTAAATGGTTCAAAGAGCGATGATACGAAATATTTAGTATTTGCTACGAAACGTGGTTTAATTAAACGTACTGACATTAGTGAATTCTATAATATTAGATCTAATGGTAAGAAATTTATTACTCTTAAAGAAGATGACGAGTTAATCTCTGTTAAGAATACTAATGGTGAAAATGATATATTAATGGCATCTTCAAATGGTAGAATGGTTAGATTCCCAGAAAAACTTGTTAGGGTTATGGGAAGAGGAGCTTCTGGTGTTAGAGGTATTACGTTGGATGATAGCATTCTAGTAGGTATGGAAATAGCTGCTAAGGATGTATTAGTACTTGTTGTTACAGAGAATGGTTATGGAAAGAAAACACCAATTGACGAGTATCGTTTAACAAATAGAGGCGGCAAAGGTGTTAAAACTCTTAATATCACTGATAAGAATGGTATTATTACATCATTTAAGACTGTTAAAAATGATGAAGATTTGATAATAGTTACTAATGAGGGAATAATTATTAGATTAGCTGTTGATAAGATATCAGAAATGAGTAGAGTTACTCAAGGTGTTAGATTAATTAATCTTCGTGAAGGTCAAAAGGTTAGTTCAATATCAATTGTTGATAAGGAAAAAGAAGATTCTGATGAAGATATAAATCAAGCTACTGAAGTAACCGATAATAATTAAAGACATTGTTTAATGTCTTTTTTTATTACTACTTCATAAAATTACAGAAATTTAAAAACTGTATTATTATTGTTACAGTTTTTAATGTTATTAACAAAATCTGTTGATAGATGTTAACAAATGGTTCAATGTTTCACGTGAAACATTGTCATCAAATTTTTAATTATTAGAATTAATTATATAAAAGATGTTTATATTTTTATATTATATATATTTATTTTTTAATATATTTGAACAATGTTCCACGTGGAACATTGGATATTATTTGCAATTTTTAATAATATGTAATATAATTAATACGTGCAACAATAATGTTAGGAATCAAGTCAGGATCGGAAGATAGCAGCTTTAACTTTCTATTATTGTGTGCACATTTTTTAATGTTCCACGTGGAACATTAAAAAATATAAATGTATCCTATTAGATTTAACTTTGAATCAATGTTTCACGTGAAACATTGATTCATTTACTATAAGGTATTAGTTAGATTATTTGTTGTTAATAAATTTAGATATATATTGTAGTATCCAAAAAAAATTATATATACAGGCAATGTTCCACGTGGAACATTGCTTTAATTTTTTTTGTTATTATTTAAATTTATTCAATGTTCCACGTGAAACATCAAAAAGGAAATATATTGATTCAATAATGTTTCACGTGAAACATTATGTGATGTTATTGCTGATAATTGTTAACAAGTTGATATTTAATTTAAAAACTGTGTTATTGATGTTGCAGAAATTTAAAAACTGTAAGGTAATATTATATGGCATAATGATATACGAATGTGTTATAATTAATTTGTGATGGTTATGAATAAATATGTTGATAAAATAATTGAATTGTCTAAATATGCTTTCGATAATGATGATATACCTGTTGGTGCTATAGTGGTTCAAAATGGAAAAATTATTGGCGAAGGATTTAATACGAGAAATAAATTTAAATCTGTTATTGGGCATGCTGAAATTGATGCAATTGAGATGGCTTGTAAGCATATTGGTGATTGGAGACTAGATGATTGTGAAATGTATGTTACTTTAATGCCATGTATGATGTGCGCCGGAGCTATAATTGAAAGTAGGATCAAAAAAGTATATTATTTGTGCGATAGAACAAATGTTTGCATTGATGCTGGGAAATATTTAAATGCTGTTAAGTTAACTAATAGTGAAAATGTCGAAAAATATAAGAAATTATTACAAATTTTTTTTGAAAAGAAAAGAAATAAATAGTAAAGTGTGTTATAATTAATATGAATTATGAGGTGGTTTGATGGAATATTTAGCTTTGTATAGGAAATATCGTCCTACAGAATTAAATGAGGTTGTTGGTCAAAGTGAAATTAAGCAAATATTAGCTAGTTCTGTTAAGAATGAAACTATTTCACATGCATATTTGTTTTCTGGTCCACGTGGTACTGGAAAAACAACAATGGCTAAGATATTTGCTAAGATGGTAAATTGTTCTTCACCTGTTGATGGAAATGTATGTAATAAATGTGAAAGTTGTTTGAATGTGCTTAATTCAAATGATGTAATTGAAATAGATGCAGCAAGCAATAATGGCGTTGATGAAATTAGGGATCTTAGGGAAAAAGCAAATTTGGTACCAAGTAGTGCCAAGTATAAGGTATATATAATAGATGAGGTTCATATGTTAACTACACAAGCCTTTAATGCATTACTTAAAACGCTTGAAGAACCTCCAAAGCATGTAATTTTTATACTTGCTACGACTGAATATTATAAAATTCCATTAACAATTACGTCGAGATGTCAAAAATTTCAATTTAATAAGCTTACTGATGAGGAGATTGTTGGTAAACTAAAAGAGATATCTAAGAATGAAAAAATTGCAATTGATGAAGATGCTTTGTACGAGATTGCTAAAATTTCCGATGGTGGAATGCGAGATTCAATTAATTTCTTAGATCAATTGCGTTCATTTAATAATAAAAATATTACTTTAGATGATGTATATGAGGTTTGTGGAAATATTTCATCAAAAGAAATTAAGGAACTTCTTGTTGATATAAAGGAAGAAAATTGTGAAAAGATAGTTAAATTCTTTGATATGATGGATAAGATGGGAAAAAATTATGGTAAATTTTTTGAAGATCTAATTTGTTATTTGAAAGATGTTGTTTTATATAAGAAAAATGTAAATGAAAAATTAGTAAAAGAAAATATAGATGATATTGCTAAAATTGCTGATTTATATGATTTTAACGAGATTTTCTTAATTGTTGACATTGTTAATAGTTTGATAGATAGACTTAAGAATGTGTCAAGGCAATCAGTTGTTGTCGTTTCTAATTTTTTGTCAATTATGTATAAAATAAATAATAAAGAAACGGTAGTAAATAAAAAGGAAAAGCATGAAAAGAAAGAAGAACAATACGATTTGGCGTTTGATTTTACAAATAAGGAAGAGAATGTTGAAAGTAAACCAGAAGTTAAAGATACAATTTTAGAAAGCAAAAAAGAAAAAGAGGATCATGCTTCGAATAAAGAAATTGTTATAAATAATACGTTTGCTGTTGCTAGTAAGACTATTAAAAATGATTTACAAAAAAAATACAGTAAACTTGGAGATTATTTGACGGATAAAAAATTTTCATCAATAACTGGTATGCTTGTTGATACGAATATTGAAGTTGCAGGTGAAGGATATATTATTTTTTCTGCTGTTAACGATGCGGTTGCGGGGAAAATATATGATAATTATAAATTAGTTGAGGAATTATTTGATAAGATATTTGAAGCTGATTATAATGTAGCTGTCATTACTGTTGATGAATGGAAAAAATTACGTGATGAGTATATTGAAAATATTAATAAGGGTATTAAATATACTTTAAAAGATTTGGTAATTACTGATGAAAAGCCAAAAGAAAAGAAAGTAAAAAAAACGACAGTTGTTGATAAACTATTTGATATAGTTGGTGAAGATACAATAGAATTTAAATAGGAAAGGTGATAAATATGAATATGCAAAAACTTATGCAGGAAGCACAAAAGATGCAAATGCAATTACAAAAAGATCAAAAGGAGTTAGAAGACACAATTTATGAAGGTACTTCTTCAATGGTTACTGTTAAGATGAATGGTAAATATGAGATACAAGAAGTTAAGATTAATAACGAAGGAGAGGATCTTTCTTCTGAAGATGTATCTATGCTTGAAGATATGGTAATGGTAGCTATGAATGAGGCTGTTAAGAAAATTGCTTCTGATAAGGAAAAAAAGTTAGGTAAATATGGTCAGGGACTAGCAGGGTTGATGTAGAATGTATCCTGAGTGTATTAAAAAGATTATTGAATCATTTAAAAAATTACCTGGTATTGGAGAAAAATCGGCAGAAAGAATGGCATTTTCTGTTTTGGGTTTTGAACCGGAAAGTTTAGATGAATTTGCTGAGGCAATTGAAGATATTAAAAAAATTAAACGTTGTCCAATTTGTAATAATATTACCGATAAGGATGAATGTTATATATGTAGTGATTCAAAGAGAAATAATGAAACAATATTTGTTGTAGAAAAGCCTAAAGATGTTGTTTTGTTTGAAAAAATGGGTAATTATAATGGAAAATATCATGTTCTTGGTGGATTAATATCACCACTTGAAGGAATTAATCCTGAAGATATAAATATTAAGTCTTTAGAAAAAAGAGTGGAAGAGAATAATGTGAAAGAAGTTATTGTTGTTTTGAAACCTAGTATTGAGGGAGAAACAACAATGCAATATATTAAGAAGATATTAGCAAAATATAATGTTAAGGTATCAAAAATACCAATTGGTATACCAATGGGTACAGATATTGAATATATTGATTCGATGACATTAGAGATGGCATTTGAAGATAGGCAAGATATATCATAATATTATTAGACAAGCATATTATTTATTGGTGATAGTATGTTTAAAAAAATATTTTTAGTCATTAAAAAAATAATTTTAGCAGTATTACTGATTTATGCTTATAATAGATTAGCATTACCATTAAATGTAACAATACCATTAAATGTGATAACAATATTTCTTGTTAGTATTTGTGGTATTCCTTCAATTTTAATGCTAATATTATTTTCTTTTGTTTGTATATAGGGAGGTGCGGTATGCTTAGTGAGTATTTAGAACAACAGCCATTAGTATGTGACGTTTTAATGAACGAAATAAAAAATGGTAAAATTAGTCATGCATATTTATTTGATGAAAATAATAATCCAGAAGCACTAAAAATTGTACAAGCTTTTATTAAGGAAATAATAGTTAATAATGATAAGAAAATAGATATAAATATTTTGTCTAATAGAATTGAAAGTGGCAATTATCCCGAACTTCGTATTATAGAACCGGATGGAATGATAATTAGAAAGCAACAAATATTGGAACTTCAAAATGATTTTTCTATGAGTTCAATTGAGGGTAATATGAGATTTTATATTATTCGTGATGCAGATAAAATGCGTGTAGAGACGGCAAATACGATGTTGAAATTCTTGGAAGAACCTTCAACTGATGTCGTAGCAATTTTGATGACAAATAATATAAATAATATTTTGTCAACGATTGTTTCTAGATGTCAAATTATTAGATTATTTTCATCTGATAGTTTTGTGAATGATGATGCTGAATTATCAAATATGGCTTATGAATTAATTAAAAATATAAATTTAAAAGGAAATAAAACTATTCTTGATTTAGATTCTATTTTATTTGATAAAATAAATGTTAAGGATAGGGAAAAGTTGACAATTCTTTTTGACAGAATGATTGATATGTATTATGATATGGTTAAACTTTGTTTGGGAGAAAAGGATATTAAAAACAAGGAATACTATGATGAATTAGATAAGATAGCAAAAAAATATAATCAAGAAGAATTAATAATTAAATTAAATTATTTACTCGAAGCTAAGGAAAGTATTAAATATAATGTTAATACGTTAGCAATAATTGACAGTATGATTATAAATGTTGGAGGTAGTTATGAGAGTTGTTGGAGTTAAATTAAGTGATAATGGTAAAGTATATTACTTTGATGCTGGAAATGTAAATGTACATGAAAATGCTACGGTTATCGTAGAAACAGAAAAAGGATTACAATATGGAACAGTAGTATATGAAGTACCAGAAAAAGAAATTAAGTCAGAAATTGAATATAAACCAGTGATTAGACTTACTACTAAAAATGACTATAAGAGATATGTAAGCAATTTAAAAGATGCTGACAAGGCAATTGTAAAATGTAATGAATTAATCGAAGAATATGGATTAGATATGAAAATAATCGATGCTAGCTATACATTTGATAGGGAGCAATTAATATTTAGGTTTTTGGCAGACGATAGGGTTGATTTTAGACAACTTGCTAAAGATCTTGGATCAATATTTAGAACAAGAATTGAACTTAGACAAGTAGGAATTAGAGATAAAGCTAAAGAAATTGGTGGAATAGGACCTTGTGGAAGAAAACTTTGTTGTAATAGTTTTTTAACAGAATTTGATAGTGTTTCTATAAATATGGCAAAAAATCAAAATTTAGCTTTAAATCCCACAAAAATTAATGGTGTGTGTGGAAGACTACTTTGTTGTTTAAAATATGAAAATGATAACTATAATGAATATAAGAAAGATTTACCTGATGTTGGAGCTAAAATAAAAATTAAAGATGGCGAAGGCAAGGTAATATCTGTTGATGTATTTAAAAAGAAATATAGAGTGTTACTTAATGAAACAAACGAGATTGTTGAGTGTGAAGTAAGTAATGAAGGTAAAAAATAGATTGTTAAATTTTACAAATACAATTATTTATCAGGATGATGATTATTTCTTGTTTTCTTTAGATTCAGTATTACTTGCTAATTTTGTTACGTTAAAGTTAACGGATAAGAAGATAATTGATTTGTGTTCTGGTAATGGACCTGTTCCTATGCTAATGTCTTTTAGGACAAAGGCTAGGATTTTTGGCGTTGAAATACAGAAATATATTTATGATATGGGTAAATTATCAATAAAAGAAAATCATATGGATAAGCAAATAGAATTAATTAATGAAGATGTAAATAAATTAAATAAAATTTATGATGCAGAATCATTTGATGTGGTTACATGTAATCCACCATATTTTAAATATCAACAAAATAGTTTAATTAATGATAATGATGGTAAGTCTATTGCAAGACACGAAGTGTTAATTAAGTTAGAGGATATTCTTAAAATTAGTAGTTATCTACTTAAAAATGGTGGTACTTTTGCAATGGTTCATAGACCTGAGAGGCTAATTGAGATAATTAATATGATGCAGAAATTTGGTATTGAACCAAAGAAAATGCGTTTTGTATATCCTAAAGAAGGGAAAAATGCAAATATGGTACTTGTTGAAGGAGTAAAAAATGGTAAGAGTAATCTTAAGTTATTACCACCATTAATTGTTCATAATGAAAAGGGAGAATATGTTCCTGAAATAAAAAAGATGTTTCAAGAAGGTGAATAATATGTGGCAAAAAAGTTATGATAATAGTCCTAGTGTTTATGTTGTTCCTACACCAATAGGAAATCTTGGCGACATGACTTTTAGGGCAATTGAAATTCTTAAAAACGTTGAAGTAATTTTTTCTGAGGATACGAGAATTACGTTACAATTGTTAAATCACTTTGAAATTAAAAAGAAGTTAATTCATATGGATGATCATAATGAAGAGACAATTAAGGAAAAAGTGCTAGAATATTTAAGAAACAATAAAAGCGTAGCAATTGTTACTGATAGGGGAACTCCAATAATTAGTGATCCAGGATATAAAACGGTAAAATATTTAAGAGAAAAAGGATACAATGTTATTGCTTTACCTGGTGCTACAGCATTTGTACCAGCTCTTGTTGCATCAGGAATAAGTGCGGAGCATTTCATATTTTATGGCTTTCTATCTAGTAAAGAAAAAAAGATGTATGATGAACTTGAAATGTTAAAAGATAGTGAGTATACTTTAGTGTTTTATGAGGCACCACATCGAATTTTGAGAACACTTGAGGCAATGCTTAAAGTGTTTGGAGATAGAAATATCAGTATATCTAGAGAGATATCTAAATTGCATGAAATGGTTTATGTTGGTAAAATAAGCAAAGCATTAGAGACAATAGATGTAAAGGGTGAATTTGTAATTGTAGTTGAGGCAAATAGTGATAAAATTATAGACGATACACCTATTGTAGAATGTGTCGATAGATATATTAAAAGTGGTTTATCTAGTATGGATGCAATTAAGAGAGTTGCAAAGGAAAGAAAGATACCTAAGGGAGAAGTATATAAGGAATATCACGAGGGGAGATGATATGATGAAGCTAATTGTGGGACTTGGAAATCCAGGAAAGGAATATGAAAAAACAAGACATAATATAGGTTATATGTTTTTAGATTCTATTACAGATAGTAAAAAATATACATTAAATAAGAAATTTAATGCATTAGAGTATGAAACAGAAATTGATAATCAAAGAGTTTTGTTTATTAAGCCATTATCATTTATGAATTTGTCTGGTGAAGTGGTACGTAAATATGTAAGTTTTTATAAGATTAATCTTGAAGATGTTTTGATTATTCAAGATGATATCGATATGGTGCTTGGTAGTTATAAACTTCAATATAATCATGGTGATGGTGGACATAATGGAATTAAAAATATTATCAGTAATTTAAAAAGTAAGGAATTTATGAGACTTAAAATAGGGGTATCTAAAAATAAGAATATTGATACTAAGGACTATGTTTTAGGTAAATTTTCAACAACTGAACTAAAATTAATTAAAAATAATTTTACTAAGCTTAATGATTTGGTTACTGATTTTGTTAGCATTCCTAAAGATTTATTAATGGGTAAATATAATAATAAGATACAAGAGGGATAGCATGAATTTTTTTGATAATTTATTTAAGAATACTGAGTTGGATTGTTACAATGTAACCGGACTTAGTAATGAACTTACTTGTATAAATATTTATGACACTTTTATTAGAAATAATAAGGGTGTTTTAGTCGTTGCTAGTAGTACATATGTGGCTAATTTGTTATATCAAACTTTGCTTAATTATACTGATAAAGTATTATTTTTTCCAATGGATGATTTTTTAACTAGTGAAGCAATAGCAATCAGTCCAGAATTTAAAACGGAAAGAATTAATACTTTGAATGTTCTTAGTGATTCATCTAAATATATTGTTGTTACAAATTTAATGGGATCACTTAGGTATTTGCCAAGTAAGAAATTGTGGCAAAAATCAAAAATAACTTTGTCTAAAGGAATGGAAATAGATAGAGATAAACTGTTAGATGATTTATATAATTTAGGATACGAGAGAGAGTCACTTGTAAATGGCACAGGTAAAATAGGTGTTAGGGGATATGTTATCGATATTTTTCCTACTTCTTTTGAGAGTGCTGTTAGAATTGAACTATGGGGAGATACAATAGATTCAATTAAGTATTTTGATATAGATACACAATTATCTACGAAAGAAATAGATGAAGTAACAATTTATCCATTTACTGAGTTTGTATTAGATAAATATGATGAAAGTGTAATTAGAAAACAAAAATATTTACCAAACTATTTAAGTGATGTATCGATGATATCAGATTATTTAGATAACGGAATTATATGTTATTTTGACTATAATACATTACTTAATAGTTATTCATTATTGGTAGATTCTATACTTGAATATGATCGTGATAATGAAAGTGAATTAGAAACACATTACATGCATGAATTTACGCGTATTACTGGAAGTAAAGAAATATATTATTATCATTTTGATGATGATATTAATAGTAAGCATAAGAGTATTAGATATAGTTATACGAAAATTAATAAGTATAACGGAGACTATAATGTTATAAAAAAAGACTTGTTAGATTATGTATCAAAGGGATATACGATAATTTTATGTATTCCAAATAAAGAGAGCGCTAAGAGAATTGTTAAATATTTAGAGATAGAGGATATTGTTTTAGCAAGAGAAAATAACATAATTAAAGGAAAAATTAATTTATTAAATAAAAATGTGTACGAAGGATTTATTTATGATAATTATGTTGTTTTAGGTAGAAACGATTTGCTTGGTCAGACTGAAGAGGTAATTAAATATAAGAGTAGATATAAACTTGGTACTAGGGTACAATCTATTACAAATATTAATGATGGTGACTATGTTGTTCATGAAATGTTTGGAATAGGTATATATAGAGGACTAGAAACACTTACTAAGTCAGGACTTCAGAAAGATTATTTGAAACTAGAATATGCCGATGGTGACGTTTTATATATTCCTGTTGAAAATATCGATCGAATTAGTAAATTTACTGGTAAAGATGGTGTTGGTGTAAAGTTAAATAGTTTGTCTAATGATAGTTGGCAAAAGAAGAAAACCAAAGTCCGTGAAAAATTAGAGAGTATTGCTGGTGATTTAATTAAAGTATCCGCTTTAAGAAAATCAACATCAGGTTATGCATACAGTAAAGACGATGAAAATCAAGCAGTATTTGATAGTGAGTTTGTATATACGGAGACACCAGATCAAATTAGAGCTGTCGAACTTGTCAAAAAGGAAATGGAAAAACCTGAACCAATGGATATGCTTTTGTGTGGTGATGTTGGTTATGGTAAGACGGAAGTTGCTTTTAGAGCAATATTTAAAGCTGTTAATGATGGAAAACAGGTAGCATATTTATGTCCTACGACTATTCTATCTAATCAACAATATGAATCAGCTAAGGAAAGATTTAAAACATTTCCGGTTAATATTGCACTTATCAACAGATTTGTTGATACATCAAAACAAAAGCAGATACTTGAAGATTTGAAAGCCGGTAGAATAGATATTATTTTTGGGACACACAGGCTTTTATCAGATGATATTGAATATAAAGACTTAGGATTACTTATCATAGATGAAGAACAAAGATTTGGTGTAACACATAAGGAAAAAATAAAAAAATATAAAGCAACTGTCGATGTTTTAACTTTGTCAGCTACCCCAATACCTAGAACACTTCAAATGAGTTTAACAGGTATTAGGAGTCTTGCTTTGATTGAAACTCCACCAAAGGAACGATATCCAATTCAGACATATGTTTTGGAAGAATCAAATATTGTTATAAAGGATGCAATATATAAGGAATTGTCACGTAATGGTCAAGTGTTTATTCTATATAATAGCGTTGAAAAAATACAAAATAAAGTATCGGAGATAAGTAGATTAGTACCAGAAGCTAAGATAGATTTTGCTCATGGGCAAATGACTAAAGATCAACTAGAGAAAAAAATGAATGAGTTTATTCATGGAAAGTTTAATGTTTTGGTATGTACAACCATTATTGAAACGGGTATTGATATACCTAATGTTAATACCTTGATTATTATTGATGCCGATAGATTTGGTTTATCACAACTATATCAAATAAGAGGTAGAATAGGACGTAGTAATAAAATAGGATATGCTTATTTAATGTACGATAAACATAAGTTTTTAAATGATTTAGCGATAAAAAGATTAGATACTATTAAGGAATTTACAGAACTTGGTAGTGGTTTTAAAATAGCTATGAGAGATTTATCAATAAGAGGTGCTGGAGATATTCTTGGTAGAGAACAATCGGGATTTATTGATACTGTTGGAATAGATTTATATTTAAAGATGTTAAATGAAGCTATTAGTAAATCTAAAGGAGAAGAAGTACCTGAAGAAACTGAAGAAGTTAAGAATGAAAAGCCATTACTTAATGTCACTACACATATTTCATCTGATTATGTTGGTGATGAGGATATTAAAATTCTTATTCATAAAAAAATAAATGAAGTAGATAGTTATGATAAGTTTTGTAAAGTTAAGGAAGAACTCGAAGATCGTTTTGGTAAGATTAATGATGAAATTACGGTATATATGTATGAAGAATGGTTTTCTCATATGGCTAAGGAATTAGGTATTACAGAGGTATTTGATAATCCTAAAAATGTAGAGATAATATTACCGGGTGAAGTTAGCAATAAAATTAAGGGTGATGAGTTATTCTATGAATCATATAAAATTAATCATAATTTTAAGTTAAATTACAAGAATAAGTCTATTCATATTATTCTTGAAAAAGAAGGACTTACAAAGCATTATTTAATGTATTTATTAGCTATACTAATAAAAGTTAAAGAAATAATAAAGAGCAAATAGCTCTTTTTTTGTATATATATTTATTAAATAAGCATAATAATTATGAATGGAGGAGAAGATGGCTGCTGGTATAATAAGAAGAATTGATGAACTTGGAAGAATTGTTATTCCTAAGGAAATTAGAAGAAGTTTGAGAATAAAAAATGGTGATAATTTAGAGATATTAATAGATGGAGAAAATATTAATTTAAGAAAATATTCACAGATAGAGAATGCAATAGATATGGCTACGTTGTATGCAGAAAGTTTTTATCAGGTACTAAAATATAATGTTATAGTGACAGATACAGATAGAGTAGTTGCAATATCTGGTAATTTACAAAAGAAATATTTAGATAAACCGATAAGTGAGAATATAGAAAACATGATAGAAAGAAGAGAAAATTTTACTTTAAGGAAGAAAAGTGAAATAGAGATAAGTCCAGGGAATAGTGAATATGGCTACTATACTTTTGCAACAATTATTAATAATGGTGATTCAATTGGTTCGGTAATTATTCTTTCATTAATTAATCCAATGTTAGAACAAGAGGAAAAGTTAGGAATGATTTTAGCTAATATGCTAGGTAATTATTTCATATCTTAGTCCTTTTTTTATTGTTTTTTCGATATAGTTATGTTATACTTAATATGATTTTGATGCGAAGAAGGAATGAGTAATAATTATAATTTATAGAGAGTCTATGGTTGGTGTAAATAGATAAGGAGATTATTATAAATGGTTCTGGAGCTATTTAATTTATTAAACGGTAGTTACGTTATAGCTTTGAGTGTATAATTTTAGATTATAAAATAAGGTGGTACCGCGGCAATGTCGTCCTTAGTGTGCTAGCTTATTTTTTTATTTAGGAGGGATAATATGGATAAAAAATATTATATTAGTACAGCAATAGCATATGCATCTAGTAAGCCACATATTGGTAATACTTATGAAGTAGTTTTAGCGGATGTTATTGCAAGATATAAAAGACTATGTGGATATGATGTATATTTTCAAACTGGTACTGATGAACATGGACAAAAGATAGAAGGTAAGGCAAAAGAAGCAAATATTAGTCCACAGGAATATGTTGATGAAAAGGCTAGTGAAATTAAAAAGATTTGGGATGTAATGAATACTAGCTATACAAAATTTGTAAGAACAACTGATAAGGAACATAAGAAGATTGTTCAAGAAATATTTGAAAAATTATATAAACAAGGTGATATTTATTTAGATAAATATAAAGGTTTATATTGTACGCCATGTGAATCATTTTGGACAGAATCGCAGTTAGTAGATGGAAAGTGTCCTGATTGTGGAAGAGAAGTTCACGAAGAATGTGAAGAGGCATATTTCTTTAAGATGAGTAAATATTCAAAATGGTTAGAAGAATATATTGAAGAGCATCCAGGATTTATTGAACCAGAATCTAGAAAAAATGAAATTATGAATAATTTTATTAAACCAGGATTACAAGATTTATGTGTTTCTAGAACTAGTTTTAATTGGGGTGTACCAGTAACTTTTAATGATAAACATGTTATATACGTTTGGATTGATGCACTGTCAAATTATATTACTTTTTTAGGTTATAATCCTAATGGTGAAAGTAGTCAAGCTTTTAAAGACTATTGGCCAGCAGATGTTCATTTAATTGGTAAGGATATTCTTAGATTTCATACTATTTATTGGCCAATTATGTTACATGCGTTGGGTCTTCCAATGCCAAAACGTATATTTGGTCATCCATGGCTTTTGTTTGGTACTGATAAGATGAGCAAGTCAAAAGGTAATATTGTATATGCTGATGATTTAGTAAATAAATACGGTGTTGATGCAGTGAGATTTTATATGATTCATGAAATGCCTTTTGCTTCAGATGGTACATATACAGAAGATTTATTAATTGATGCAATCAATACTAACTTAGCAAATGTTTTAGGTAATTTAGTAAATAGAACGATTGGTATGGCTAATAAATATTTTGATGGCATCATAGAAAATAGAAATGTATCTGAAGAAATCGATAAAGATTTAATAAAAGAAGTATTGGATTTGAATAGTAAAGTCGAAGATAATATTTCTAAATTTAGAATAGCTGATTCACTTGAAAATATTTTAGATGTTTATCGTAGATGTAATAAATATATTGATGAGACAGAACCATGGGTATTAGCAAAAGCTGATACGAAAAAGGATCGATTAGCTACAGTATTATATAATTTGGTTGAATCTATTAGGATAGCCTCTGTATACTTACAAGCATATTTACCAGATACAGCAAGTAGTATATTTAGTCAATTAAATACGGATATTAACGATTATGATAGTACTAAAGAATTTGGTAAATACAAAAATGGTACTAAACTTAATGAGGCAAAGCCTTTGTTTATGAGAATAGAGAAATAATTTTAGGGAGTGTATTATATTGGATATGGAAAATTTAAAAAGAATGGCTACTGAATATGAATATGATTTAAAAAAAATAGAGCAATATTTAACGGTATTAGAGGTTTGTCCTTGTGTAATAAAAGGAACTGAAGAAGAAAAAATGGAATGCTTGGAAACGCTTGTATCAGATAGATCAAGTGAAGAATTAATTAGAGAAATATCTAAAGAAGATTATGTTCCAAAATCATTTGAATATTCTTTTTCAGATGCGCTATACCGAGTATATCAAGAAAGTGCTATGCCATATTTAGCAAAAGAATACTTAGAAATAAAATTTAATGGAAACCATAAAAAAAGATGTAAAAGATAAAACATCTTTTTTTATTTACACAAATTGTAAATAGATATTAATAATAGCCTTGTTTATTTACAAAAGAAAGGTTATTTGCTATATTTATTACGCAGTATATAATGAAAGGATAGAAATGCAAAAAGAAAAACATGTTAATTTAGCAGTACTATTATATTTATTATTTTTATTTGCAGTAACTTTATATAATCTTATTACAGATAATGATGTTTTAGATTATGTATACATGTTTGTCATAATATGCAGTGGATTAAGACTCATTATGATTGGCATGGTGAAAGAAGGAAATTAAATGGTTGATACACATTGTCATATTTTTTTAGAATATTATGAAGATATTTCTAAAACAATTGATGAAATTTTAAAAAGTGGAGTTAATAAAATTATTGTTAATGGATGTGATATGAAATCTAATTTAGAAGTATTGGATTTAATAAAAAAATATGACTGTGTATATGGAGCCATAGGATTTCATCCGACGGAATTATCTTTAGTGACTGAAGAAGATATAATTTGGTTAGAAAAACATTTAAATGATGATAAAATTGTTGCTATAGGAGAAATTGGTTTAGATTATCATTATGATGATACTGATAAAAATAAGCAACAAAAGTGGTTAAAGAGACAATTAGAATTAGCAGAAAAATATAAGAAACCAATAATAGTCCACAGTAGGGATGCTATTCAAGATACATTTGATATTCTTACTAAGTATAATGTAAGAGGAAGTATTCATTGTTATAGTGGAAGTGTTGAGATGGCTAGGGAATTTGTTAAGAAAGGTTATTATATAGGTGTAGGAGGTACTATTACATATAGTAATTCTAAAAGATTAGCTGAAGTAATAAAAGATATCGATTTATCATATATATTACTTGAAACTGATTCTCCTTATTTGCCTCCAGAAGGAAAGAGAGGAGAAAAAAATACACCAGCAAATATTCCATTAATTGCTAAAAAAATAGCTGAAATAAAAGAGATTTCGGTATCTGAGGTAGAAAAAATTACCAATAGAAATGCTTCTAGTCTGTTTGACTTTTAGGTGAAAATATGCTACGATTATATTACTAAAATATTTGTGCGAGGTGATATAAATGAAAAGATTTTTTACTTGTTTACTAATGTTTTTAGTATACGTTGGTGCAGTAGGATTTTTTTTCACGACTAAACTTAGTACTGATGAAGTAATGAGTAATGAAAAACATGTTAGTATGGTACATAATACTAATTTGAATAAAATAGCAAATTCTGTAACATTGTTATTTAAGGATGAAAGATTAGTTCAACCTGTACAGAACGAAGAAGATGATACATTAAATGAGTTACCTTCTATAGATCCGGAAGTTACTCCTTCAGAGGAAGAAGAAATCGAGGAAAAGAAGGAAGAAATTGTTACAACTCCACTTCATTCAGTTGAGGCTAGTAAATATTCAAGTAATCCAGCAATGGGATTTGTTGTTACGGAAGGAAACAAAACATATTCTTTAGATGAATATGAATTTAATGTTGTAGTTGCTGTTGTAGCTGGAGAATTTGACAAGAATTTGGATGATGCTTTGGCTGTTGTTTCTGTTATATTAAATAGAAGTGATTCTAAAAAATGGTATAACAATGGTAGTCCATATAAACAAGTTATTAGTCCAAATCAATTTGAAGTATATTTTAAAGATTATTATCTTGCATATATGCCTGGTGGTAAAAATTATGGAAATAGTAAATATCAAATAGCTAAGCAAGCAGTTCTAGATGGTTTTGATGGAATTAGAAATAACAATTATTTAGGATTTAGAGCTTGGTGGGTTAATAGTTATAGCGATAAATATATTGTTTATGGTGGAAATAGATATGGTTATAAATAGATAGTTTTTACTATCTATTTTTATTTGAAATAAAAATATGTTATAATTTAGTTGAGGGATTACTATGAGAAACTTTGAATTTAAGAAGTCATTGGGACAAAATTTTATTAAAGATGATAATATCATTGATAAGATTGTTAAATATAGTAATATTGATAAAGATACGTTGGTTATTGAGGTTGGACCAGGTGCAGGTAGTTTATCTAAAAAGATAATTCCATTATGTGGCTATGCTCTTTTATATGAAATTGATACAAGATTAGCTCCGCTATTAGATGAAACTTTAGGTGCTAATAATAACTATAAAGTAATATATGGCGATTTTTTAAAACAAGATATTAAAAATATTAAGCAAGAATATAAGTATAAAAAAGTATATGTTGTAGCTAATTTGCCATATTATATTACAACGCCAATAATTCAAAAATTAGTTAATGAAATATATCCTGATAAGATACTTATTATGGTGCAAGAAGAAGTTGCAGACAGATTATCCGCATCAAGTGGTGGTAAGGAATATGGTATGATTTCAGTTATGCTTGGTTCAAAGTACGATATAAAGAAATTATTTAAAGTAAGTAGAAAATGCTTTGTTCCAATGCCAAATGTTGACAGTGCTGTTGTAGAACTTGTAAAAAATGATAAATTAGGCAATAAAAATTTAAGTGAATTTGAAAAATTTATAAAAAATGCTTTTCAATTTAAAAGAAAGAATTTAAAGAATAATTTAAAGGCATATGATTTAGTAAAACTTGAAAAAGTTTTGAACAAATACGGCTATAATTTAAGCAGTAGAGCTGAAGAGATATCAGTTACTGAATTTATTAATATTTTTGATGAAATGAAATAGGAAGAGAAGATGTTAAAAATTCTCTTTTTTTATATCTTAATTTATTGATAAAAATTAGTTAATGTGATAAACTTTTATATAGAATAGCTAAGTGTGTGTGTCTATACATTGGCTAAGAAAGGAGTTGTGTAGTGCGAAAAAAAGATTATATTACAACACAAGATTTTACTAAGGAGGAGCTTTTAGATATTCTTAATTTAAGTTTGCTTATAAAGAAGAATATTAAAGCTGGATATCCACTTAATGTTTTATATCATAAAACATTAGGAATGATTTTTGAACAATCATCTACAAGAACTAGGGTTTCATTTGAAACTGCGATGACGCAACTTGGCGGACATGCACAGTATTTAGCACCTGGTCAGATACAATTAGGTAAGCATGAGAGTATGAAAGATACTTCAATTGTGTTATCTAGACTTACTGACATTATAATGGCTCGTGTTCAACAGCATAAAACAGTAGTTGAACTTGCTAAATATTCGACAGTTCCAGTTTTAAATGGAATGAGCGATTACAATCATCCAACTCAGGAAATGGGAGATATTATCACAATATTTGAACATATGCCTGCGGGAAAGACAATTGAAGATTGCAAGGTTGTGTTTGTCGGAGATTGCACACAAGTTTGTGCATCACTAGGTATGATGATTACAAAAATGGGTGGACATTATGTTCACTTTGGTCCTAAGGATTTCCAATTAAAGGGAGATTATCTAAAGATCCTTGAAGAGAATTGTAAGGTCAGTGGTGGTAGTTTCTTAATTACGGACGATGCTGACGAAGCATTGAAAGATGCGGATTTTGTTTATACTGATGTATGGTATGGATTATATGAATCAGAACTTCCAAAAGAAGAGAGAATGAAAATTTTCTATCCAAAATATCAGGTAAATCATGAAATGTTAGCTAAATGTTCACCAAATGTTAAATTTATGCATTGTTTACCAGCTACAAGAGGTGAAGAGGTAACTGACGAAGTAATGGACGATCCAAAAGTTTCAATTTGTTTTGATGAAGCTGAGAATCGTTTGACAGCTATGAGAGGCTTGCTTGTATACTTTTTGGACAAGAAGGAAGAGACAACAGAAATTTGTAATAGGAATTTAGGAAGGTAATTATGGAAAAAAAGAAAAAATTTAGATTGTTTGATGCCATACTAGGAACTGTTTGTTTGACTCTAGTATGTGAATCTGTAATGCCAACAGCAGCAATTGGAAATACGCAATATTTTTGGTGGGCATTACTATTAATTGGCTTTTGTTTACCATATGGTATGATTACTGCAGAACTTGGTACAAGTTATCCAAGTGAGGGAGGATTATACGATTGGGTAAAAAAAGCATTTGGTCCTAAATGGGCTGGACGTGTAGCATGGAACTATTGGGTTAACTTCCCACTATGGATTGCTTCACTTGCTGTTGCATTAACTGATATTGTTGCAGGAATATTCAGTATTGATTTACCAATATGGGCATTATTACTACTTCAATTAGGTTATGTATGGTTAGTAACTTTCTTGAGTACTAAGAGAATTGGAGAAAGTAAAGAAGTTGTTAATACAGGAACAGCATTTAAAATTATATTACTTCTAGGAATTGGTATTTTAGGTATTTATTCAGTTATTAAAACTGGACATAGTGCAAATCCAATTACTAGTGTATCTGATTTATTGCCATCACTTGATCTAGGATCATTATCATTTATTTCAATTATTCTATTCAATTTCATGGGATTTGAAGTTGTTGGTACTTGGGTAGATGATATGGATAATCCTAAAAAAGATATACCAAAGGCTTTAATTTTTGGTGGACTTTTAATGGCAGTATTCTATGTTTTACCTGCTACAGGATTTAACATTGCATTAAATCCTGATGTAGTTGCAGAAATGGATCCTGAAAATGTTGTTGAAGTTTTAAATACATTATTTGTTAGTGTAGGAATTGCTCCAGCATTACTTAAAGTATTATTAATTGTTTGTGGTTTAATGTTTATTTATACATTTATTGCAAACATTGCTTCTTGGTCATTCGGTGTTAATGCTGTAGCAAAATATGCAGCAGATGATGGAGCATTACCTAAAGGATTTTCTAAAGTTAACAAAGAAGGAGTTCCAGTAAACGCAGCAATTATCAATGGTGTAGTTGCATCAGTAATTGTTGTTGGCGGGGTAATTGCTAACTTAATTAGCGAAGACTTTGGTGCAGGATTTAGTTTATTCTTCTGCTTAAGTTGGATAACATTACTTGTTGGATATATTCCAATGTTCTTAGCATTCCTTAAACTTAGAAAAACAGATCCAAAAACTAAAAGAGTTTATAAAGTACCAGGTGGCGAAGGTATGATAAAAGTACTTGCAATAGTACCGTTCATAATCTTAGTTCTTGGTGTTGTATTTACTATATTTGGTGACTTTAGTCTTGAGTATATTCAAGATAATATACCTCTTATAGTTGGTGTAGTTATTTCGTTTATAATTGAAGAAATTTTAGTTGCAAGAGTAAAAGTTGAAAAAGAGAGTAAATAAATAAAAGAATAAAGGAGGTTAGAATGAAAAGATTAAAATCTACTCCAAAACATGATGGATTTAGAATGCCTGGTGAGTTTGAAAAACATGCAGGTACATATATTATATGGCCACAAAGACCAGATAATTGGCGTAACGGAGCAAAGCCTGCACAAAAGGTTTTTGCAGAGGTAGCTAATGTAATTGCAAAGTATGAACCAATAACGATTCTTGTAAATCAAGATCAATATATAAATGCTAGAAATATGGTAGGACCTAAGGTTAGAGTTGTCGAAATGAGTAATAATGATTCTTGGGTTAGAGATAGTGGACCTTCTTTTGTCGTAAATGATAAAGGAACAGTACGTGCTGTCGATTGGGGATTCAATGCATATGGTGGACTAATCGAAGGTATATATTATCCTTGGGATTTTGATGATCAACTTGGTGGAAAAATAGCTGAACTAGAGGCTGTAGATAGTTATGATGCTGGTGATTTTATCCTAGAAGGAGGATCAATTCATGTCGATGGTGAAGGAACAGCAATGGTAACTGCTGAATGTTTATTAGCTCCAGATAGAAATCCACATTTAACAAAAGATCAAATAGAAAAGAAATTAAAAGACTATTTGAATGTTGAAAAAGTTTTATGGGTTCCAAGAGGCGTATATGGCGATATTGATACGAATGGTCATATTGATAATATGTGCAATTTCGTTAAACCAGGAGAAGTTGTTCTTGCTTGGACAGATAATCAAGATGATCCACAATACGAAAGAAGTATTGAGGCATATAATTATCTAAGTAAGGAAACAGATGCCAAAGGAAGAAAGTTAGTAATTCATAAATTATCTTGTCCATCTCCAATAGTTATTACTAAGGAGGAAAGCGAAGGCGTCGATTCTGTCGATGGAACGCTTCCTAGAATGGAAGGAGATAGAATGGCTGGTTCTTACGTTAATTACTATACAGGTAATGGTTTTGTTGCTTTACCAGTATTTGGTGATCCTAACGATAAGAAGGCTATTAGATTACTTAAAAAACTTTATCCAGGCAGAAAGATTGAAACTGTTTATGCAAGAGAAATCTTGCTAGGTGGTGGAAATATTCATTGTATTACGCAACAAGTTCCTAAAGGAAATGGAAAATAAGATTGTGTGTAAAAACACAGTCTTTTTTTTGTAAACCATAATTCTTTTCTTTACCATAAAAAATGACTATGTTATACTGATAATGAAAGTAGGTGGATTATGAGTAAAATAGTTATTGCTCTAGGAGGTAATGCTTTAGGAAATACACCGGAAGAACAATTAAATCTTTTAGAGAATGTTTCTAAAATAATCGTAGATCTTGTCAAGGAAGGGAATGAAATTGTTTTAACACATGGTAATGGTCCACAAGTAGGCCAAATTTTACTTGCTATGGATTATGCTGCCAACGGAGAGGTTAAAACGCCATCAATGCCTTTTGCTGAATGCGGAAGTATGAGCCAAGGATATATTGGCTATCAACTTCAACAATGTTTACAAAACGAACTTCGTAATCAGCATATTAAAAAAGACTGTGTAACAGTTGTCACACAGGTACTTGTAGATAAAGAGGATAAAGCATTTCAAAATCCGACGAAACCAATAGGTAAATTTTATTCAAAAGAGGAAGCCGATATAATAGTAGCGGAAAAAGGATATACATTTGTCGAAGATGCTGGTAGAGGATACCGTCGTGTCGTAGCTTCTCCACAACCAAAAGATATTCTAGAGAAAAAAGTTATCAAATTACTTGTTGATAATGGAAATCTAGTAATTGCTGTCGGTGGTGGAGGTATTCCTGTTATTAAGGAAAACGAAAAAGTTTGTGGTGTTGCTGCGGTAATAGACAAAGACCGTTCAGCAGCTTTACTTGCTAAGGAAATAGATGCCGATATGCTATTAATTTTGACCGCCGTTCCAAAGGTATGTATTAATTTTAATACAGAAAATGAAAAAGAATTAGATAAAATGACAATCGCAGAGGCACAAAAATACATGGAAGAAGAACAATTTGCTAAGGGTAGTATGTTACCTAAGGTTGAAGCTTGTGTCGAATTTGTTAAGTCTAGTCCAACAAAAAAAGCTATTATTGGTTCACTAGAGAAGGCCAAAGATGCTATTTCAGGAAAATCTGGTACCGTAATTATAAAATAAAGAAAAAATCATTTTTTCTTTTTTTTTACATAGAATTATATCGGTGATAATGTGTTTAATATTGGGGATTATGTTACTAGGAAATCATACAATAATGATATAGTCTTTAAAATAATTGGTGTAAATGACAATACTTATTATTTAAACGGAGTAAGTGTTAGATTATATGCTGATAGTCCTGTAGAAGATTTGGTGTTATATAATGGAAAAGAAGATGATAAATTTGTACCAGTAATGGATGAATATCGTGATTTAGATAGAAATGAGTATTTTTATCTTCCGGGTAGAATACTGCATATTGATGGTGATAATGATTATCTAGATAAATGTATGGAATTTTATAAAAAAAACAAATTAAGGGCGTATGGGATATATTTATCTGAAGATGAAATGCCAGAAAAAGTAGGAGTGTTGTTGGAACAATACAATCCTGATATATTAGTTTTGACTGGGCATGATTCTTTTTCTAGAAGTAAAAGGGATAAATATAAAAATACTTCTAATTTTGTATTAGCAGTTACGAATGCTAGAAAATATGAAAAAGATCATGAAAAATTATTTATTATTGCTGGTGCTTGTCAATCTAATTATGAGGATTTAATTAAAGCGGGAGCTAATTTTGCTTCTAGTCCTAAAAGAATTAACATTCATGCATTAGATCCGGCAATTGTGGCAGCATCGCTTTCTTTTTCAAATAAAAGTGAAGATATTGATATAATTAAAATATTAAGTAAAACGAAATATGGTCCATCAGGAATGGGCGGCATTATAACAAAGGGTAGTATGTATATTGGGTATCCAAGATGATGAACGTATGTTATATTAAAAAATATTTATGTACTAAAATTGGTTCAAAAATATATGTTATTTATTATGGAGGAAGAAATAAAAAAGAGCATTATAAGGGTATACTATGGAAATTATATGCTAATCTTTTTATAATTAAATTACCGAGTGGAGAAATTAAGAGTTTTAATTATATCGATATTATTACAAAAACTATTCAAATATACATATAATTGTGACAAATTACTTGACTTTTAATGTTTATATGGATTAAAATGTAATTAGAAAATGATATTTTCTAGAAGAGGAGTGTAAGCACAATGAAGATTACGTCAGTTACAGTTAAGAAAATTGACAAAGAGAATTCAAGAATGAAAGGAATCGCTTCAGTACTATTAGATGATTGTTTTGCAGTACATGACATTAGAATTATCGAGGGTGACAATGGATTGTTTATCGCTATGCCAAGTAGACAAACATCTACAGGTGGATATAGAGATATAGCTCATCCAATTAATTCTGAAACTCGTCAAGTATTTGAAAAAGAAATAGTTGAAGCTTATGAAAAAGCAGAATAAACACCTTTTGGTGTTTTTTTGTTATATATAAAAATAGTTGGCATATACTTTACTAGGTGATTATATGGACAAAGTAAAGGAATTAGAAACAAATTTTAATCATGGTATTAGTATGGCTGAAAGAAAGAACATCGTAGTTACAGGGGTAAAAAAAATAGAAACGTTTGATAGTGAAGAATTTTTAATGGATACGACATTAGGTTTTTTACATATTAAAGGGAAAGATTTGGAAATTGTTAAATTAGATACATATCAGGGAACTGTATCTATTAAAGGAGAAATTGATAGTTTATCATATAGCGATACATTAAATGGTAAAAATAAAGAAGAATCTTTCTTTGGTAAGTTATTTAAGTAATGAAACTTGATATACAAATATATTCATTAGGATATTCTTTTTTATTTGGATGTATATTTTATATTTTACTTGATATATTTTATAATTTTGTTTATGTGAAAAAAGTTATTTTAAGAATAATTTTTTCTTTTATATTTACTATGGGTATGGCAATATTTTATTTTGTGGGTTTACTTTATATAAATAATGGTTATTTACATATTTATTTCATTGTTTCAATATTGGTTGGTTATATATTTTCTTATTTATTAACAAAGTCTTCTTTACACATAAAAAAGAAAATGTAAAAAAGTATTCTTTTTTTTCTTGTAAATTTTACGGGCTGTGCTATAATGAGAATAGACGGATAGGCGGTGAAGACAAATATGAAGAAAAAAAGCAGAAAAACTTCAAAGAGTAAAATTAGATTCTTATTAGCTTTTGTCGTATTTGGTACAATTACTGCCATATTAGGATATAATTTGTTTAGTAATGTGTTAAGCATCAAAAGAATGAATGATTCAAAGAAAGAACTTTTAGCTAAGATTAATGAACTAGCTAGTGAAAAAGAGACACTTGAAGCAGATATATTAAAACTTAATGATTCAGATTATATTGCAAAATACGTTAGAGAAAAGTATTTTTATTCAAAGAAGGATGAAATAATACTTAGAATTGACGATTAAAAAAGAGTGATTACTCACTCTTTTTTTCTATTTCTTTTTCTTCTTTAACTTCTTCTTTATCTACTGATTCAGTTTGAGGAAGATGTCCTGTTTCTACCAATGAATCTATTTGTTCTTTTGTAATTGTTTCTTCTTCCAATAAAGTTTCAGCTATTAGTTTTAATAGACTACTATTTTCTTTAAGTATCTTCTTTGTCTTTTCGTAACATTCATTAATAATTCTTCTAATTTCTGAATCAATTTCTTGTGATATTGTTTCAGAAAAATTCTTATTTTTAGCATAGTCACGACCTAAGAAGGTATTTTCATTTGGTTCATCATACATGATTGGTCCAAGTGATGACATACCATATTCAGTAACCATTCTTCTGGCAATATCGGTAGCCTTTTTAAAGTCATCGTGTGCACCGGTAGTAACTTCTTTAAATGTTAATTCTTCAGATACACGTCCACCAAGTAAGCCACAAATAGCTTCAAGTAATTCATTTTCTGTTGATGTGAATGTATCTTCTTTTGGTGTCATCATCGTATATCCACCAGCATGTCCTCTAGGTATAATAGTTATTTTTTGAACTTCATTAGCACCATCTAATTTAATACCAAGAACGGCATGGCCAGCCTCATGATAAGCAACCAATTTCTTTTCTTTTTCAGTATATTTTTTAGTTACCTTAGCAGGTCCCATTAAGACTCTATCAGTAGCTTCATCTATTTCAGACATTGTAATAGCTTTTTTATTTCTTCTTACAGTAAGAAGAGCAGCTTCATTTAATAAATTCTCTAGATCTGCTCCAGAAAATCCTGGAGTTCTTTTTGCTAAATTATCAAGTGTAACGCTTTTATCTAAAACTTTGTTTTTAGCGTGAACAGCTAAAATTTCTTTTCTAGCTTGTTTATCTGGAAGTGATACAGTTACTTGTCTATCAAATCTTCCTGGTCTAAGTAATGCTGGATCTAAGACATCAGGTCTATTTGTTGCAGCAATGATGATTATTCCTTCGTTAGTACTAAATCCATCCATTTCTGTTAATAATTGGTTTAGTGTTTGTTCTCTTTCGTCATGTCCACCACCAAGTCCAGTACCTCTTTGTCTACCAACAGCATCTATTTCATCTATAAAGATTAAGCATGGAGCATTCATTTTAGCTTGTTTGAACATATCTCTAACACGAGCTGCTCCGATACCAACGAATAATTCTACGAAATCAGAACCACTAATATAATAGAATGGAACTTTTGCTTCACCAGCAACAGCTCTTGCTAATAAAGTTTTACCAGTTCCTGGAGGGCCAACAAGTAATACTCCTTTTGGAATTCTTGCTCCCATACTTTGGAATTTCTTTGGATTCTTTAAGAAATCAATTAATTCTTGTACTTCTTCTTTTTCTTCAGTTAAACCGGCAACACTTTTAAATGTTGTAGTTTTTTCTCCATCGACAAGGACAGCTTTACTTCTTCCAAAATCCATTGATTTACCATTACCACCAAGTTGTCTGGTAAATAACCAGAACATTCCAACTCCTAACAGTAATAATGGAACATATTCAATTAAGATAGTAAGCCATGATGATGTTTCAGGGTCTTTTTTGACAGTAAGTTCAAAAGTGTTTGTATCATGGGCAGTTACAATCTTTTTCATAAATTCTTCAGATACTGGTAGATATAGGATAAATGATTCATTGTCTTTATATCCATCAAGTTTACCAGTAATTTCATAATTTTGTGATCTTACTTTTGTAACAACAGTTAATTCAGTGATATCACCACTTTCTAAGTGACTAATAAATTCACTGGCATTAAATTCATTAATTTTTTTACTTCCTAATGTTGCAAAAACCATACATGTTATGATGAATAATAGTAAGAACACATATGGCATTAAACTATTTGCTTTTTTCTTCATTTTATTCCTCTCTTTCGCTATAACTAATTAGTATTATATCATATTTTCCATCTTTTTTGATACAGTATTTTGATTTTTTAATATTAGGTATCCATAAAACTTTATCTTCGCTATCAGTTAAGATAGGATAGTTGTTTCTTACTTCAGTAGGTATTTTAGCATCAATAAAGATATCTTTTATCTTTTTGGTGCCATTTAGACCTAATGGGCTAATTATGTCACCATCTCTTTTACATCTTATATATAGTGGTAATTTAATATCTTTAGAATTTAATCTACACACATCATTTCCATCAGTGTTATAGTGATTTACTTTTTCAATAATCATGTCGTCTATTTTAAGATATTCATTAAATTCTATGTTATATTCTGCATTATTTTTAACTTTATTAGTAATAGAGACAATGTTATATTCTTTTTTGGCAAAATATCCTTTTGGTAATGAAATGATTTGATTTGGTTTGTTACTTTGAATTAATGAGAGAATATCATCGATATGTTTATCTTTAATAATATTGCTTTCATTATTATATGTAGCACTAAGTAAATAGAAAATGATATTTCTTTGCATAAAAGGGTGTTCTTCATTAAATATATCAATATCAATAGTATTGTTTTTATAATATTTATCTATTTTTTCATTTACAACATCTTCGATATAGTTGTAGTAATCTTGTAATGTGTGTGAATACTTCAAGAATTTTTTATGAACAGCATTATCTTCTTTTTTGAGAAGTGGTACAATGGTGTTCCTGTATCTATTTCTAGTATAATTATCATCAGTATTGGTATTATCAATATAATATTTAATATTATTATCCTTATTATATTTAATAAGATCTTCTTTAGTAAATTCTAATAGTGGTCTATGAATAATATAATCTTTTTGTTTTGAAATAGTCTTAATACCAGCATATCCTTCAAGGTTAGAACCACGGACTATTTTCATTAGAACTGTTTCAATTAAATCATCACCATGATGAGCTAAGAATAAAGAGTGTGAATTATATTTTTTTAGTATTTCTTCATAGAACGCATATCTTTTCTTTCTAGCTTCGTTTTCAAAGTTATTTTCATGGTACTTTTCAATTTTCATACATTCAAAAATAACGTTATTCTTTTTACAAAAATCACGTAAGTACTCTTCTTCTTCTTGGCTTTCTTTTCTAACATTATGATTTACGTGAGCACAAACTAGTTTTTTGCTACCATTTTCAATTAACATATGGAGTAATGCCATTGAATCTGGTCCTGCAGAAACTCCAACTACTAAATAGTCATCTTTTATATCTTTTAGTAACTTAAACATAATTCACCTCCAACTCGTTAGTATTATAGCAAAATAATAGTAATAAGTAAATAAAAGCAATAGAAAAATACTGATATAAATCAGTATTCTTCTTCTATAGTATATAATTATTATTCATTATTTAGAAATGTCCCTAAATCTGGCATATTAGCAAGTTCTTCAAAATTATTTGATTTATTAATTTCTTTATCAGAAAAAGTTGATTCTTTGGCAGGGCTTTTTACTTCAAAAGGTAAACCATTCATATATAGTAATTGCTTAATTGCCATATTGACATAAGTACTCATATTTAGCCCTAAGCTTTTAAGGATATCATTGGCCTTTTCTTTGTCTTGCATATCTACTTGAACGCTTATGGCACTAGTGATACTTTCCATAATGCACCTCTTTCAGGCTGTATATAATAGCAAAAAACATTAATTTTGTCAAATTTGATAATTATTTACGTGTAAAATATATGATGTTATGTGAGTGTTATAATATTCTATATAGAAATTATAATATTTTTAGAAATATTGGAGGTAAAAGACATTTATCTCTTTTCAATTTGTAAAATATTTGGTAAAATATATGTGAATATGTATGACATATGTTAATTACTAGATGAGGTGAAATGTCATGGGAAAGGTAATTGCGGTAGTAAATCAAAAAGGTGGCGTTGGTAAAACAACAACAAGTATAAATTTGGCAGCTGCCTTAGGAATGTATGGTAAGAAAGTACTTATGATAGATTTAGATTCTCAAGGAAATGCTACGACAGGAGTAGGACTTGATAAAAGAGCAATTGAGAATAGTATTTATGAAGTGTTGACGATGAAGACATCTATTGAAAATGCAATTGTAAAAACCAAAAGTGTAAATTTAAGCGTTATACCAGCATATTTAAATTTAGCAGGAGCTGAAATGGAACTCCTAGAACTTGAAAAAAGGTATAAAGATACGGATATGCAGTTTAATCGTATAATGAGATTAAAAGATGAGTTAGTTAAAGTAAGAGACAAATATGATTATATTTTAATTGACTGTCCACCATCACTTGGTTTCTTAACATTAAATGCTCTTGCAGCTGCTGATTCAGTGTTAATAACAGTACAATGTGAATATTATGCACTTGAAGGTATTATGCAATTAATAAATACAATAATGATGACACAAAGAAGGATAAATCCAAAATTAGATATTGAAGGCGTTCTTCTTACAATGTTAAGTGTAAATACTAATTTAGGATTAGAAGTTATAAGTAATATAAAAGAATTCTTTAAAGAAAGGGTATATGATACGATTATACCAAGACTTATTAAGTTAGCTGAAGCGCCTAGTCATGGAAAGACAATATTGGATTATGATCCAAGAGGAAAAGGTACTAAAGCATATCTTAATTTGGCTAAGGAGGTAATTGAAAGAAATGGAACAGAAGAACAAAGC
>JAEEZV010000060.1 GCA_016291995.1 Caryophanales bacterium | reverse complement strand
CTACCATTACCTTCAATACTAGCTGCTAAACCTAAAGAACTTACATTATTGGCAAGAGTAAAGTTAACGTTTGTTCTTTGAGCTGTATTACTTATCCATGTCCAATATGCATACGTACCGCCACCAACTACGCCAATTATTGCAAGAACGGCTACGATAGCAAGCATATATTTGTATTTATCTTTCATTTTTTCCTCCTTATATTTTAATTATTATTAAGTTGCTGTTTGTGCAGCTTCTGCATAAACATAACCACTTATACCTTTTCCTAAATCGCTATTACCAACTGTTGGACCATCTACCCAAAAATAAACATTGTATGTACCTGTATCTGCAGTTACAGCACTAGCTGTATTAAAGGTAGAAGTATCGTTATATAGTAATATATCAGTATTAGTACCATAATTAGTTCTAGTTGTAGTTTGTCCTGCCTTAATAACACCACATGTTACTCCTGATGCACAAGTTGCTGTAGGCGTAGCTGCAGCAGTATTTAATGCTGTAACTAACACATTAGTTGCAGTATCTTTACAATTAGCATTTGATGCTAAACAAGCTACCCATACTATACTGTTCGTAGCCATATTATTCGTTTCAATATGTAGTCTTAATTTAAAGTTAGCTACCGCTACATCATTAGCAGTTTTAGCAGCCGTTACCTGTACCCAACCATCATCAGCAGTAGCAGCACTTGTAGCACCATTTTTGATTGCCACTGGCGTAGCTGTAGTTACAGTATCAATAATACGAAGATTGCTACCAACTGCACTACTACCAGTATAAGTAATTACAAAATTTTTAACGGTTCCAAGATAGTTACCATTAGTTACTGTTACTGTAGCAGTAAACCATGCAAATGTTGCTCCAGCGATAAGAGCAATAAATGCTACAACGCCAATTATTGTACCTATTAATTTTTTCTTGTCCAAGACTATTCCTCCTTATCTACTTTATAAACTAATATTATCATATAATCAAAAAAATGACAATATTAATTTGCATTATTTGTCATTTTTTCAACACTATTTTACTTGTTTTAACACGAAATATTTACAATCGTTTGCACAGTTATTTTTTAAATACGTTTTAAGATTTTTAAAATTGTTTATTTTATTAACTTTTTTGTTCTTTTCATCATAAAAACCTTTTAATCGAAGTTTTCCGTATGCAATATCACCAACGATATAATCATAATCATAAAAATAATCCGTATATTTATTTATAAATTCTTCTCTATCAAATCCATCTTTATAATTAGTTATTAATTCATATTTTCTGTTTTCAACTTCTATTTCCATTATCTCACCTCTATGCACTCTTCTTATATTCCTTTGAAAAAGCAGATTTTATTTGATTATATTTATTTAAATTTGATCCGGCATGCCATGTAATAAATCCCCCATTAAGGCCCGCATCATACAACGCTTGTACCTGATCACTAATTTTAGTTGCATTATAGACAACGGTTGGATTCCACCATGGAGTATCATATGCTGTAATCCATGTCCTTGCAATTGCTGGCGTCGGTATTTCTGTTTGTCTTGCAGCAGCCCCCTTAGCCCAGTTGTTAACTGTTGGATATGGATTTGACCAAGTATCTCTTTCATTGCCAAAATGATCCGTATATGGCATTGAACTAATTGCATCCACTATATTTGAAATTGCTGGCCAATACTGTCCATATGATGTTACATATTCACTTGAACACTCACCAAAAACATCGACAGATAAATATACTTCTTCTTTATGTAATTGATCCAATGCATAAAATAAGAAGTTTTGAATTGCTTCAGCTTTTTCTTCGTCATAAGAATTTCTAAAGTTAGTATTACGACTTTTAGACATATTATAAGCAGATTCTGGAAATCTAACATAATCAAATTGTATTTCGTTAAATCCCATATCGTGAACAGCCGCTTTAGCAAGTTCTACATTATATTCCCAAGCACCTCTACTGTACGCAGAAGGCCATGTTTGTGATGAAACATTAGATGATATACAATCTTCCGGATGATCTTTACCGTAATGTGTATCATTAAATACAACAATTCTACCGATTACATATATTCCAGCCGCTTTTATTTTATCAATTGCTGATTTATATGTTTCAAAGCTGTTAATGGCCGAATTGTATGCCGTCATTGAATAATCTTTCGCAATTTCTACAGGGTATGACAATGCTCCATCTTTTATATCTACCACCATAGCATTTACCCCTGATTCTTTAGCAATACTTATGTAACTATCAACTTGTCCAATGACATTAGCTCCGCCATTTAAATACATTGCTTTAGCTTCTTTCAATATTGGATTGTCTTTAAACTCCACTCTTTCAAAAGGATAATAATCCAATGTTGAGGCTTTTCCGCCATATAATTCAAAATAATATTTTCTATCTTTATGTTTGTCATATACGCCATCTTCGTTGTAATTAGCTTTAGCATCTTCTTCATTATCAACTAAATATTTTCCATATACCCAGCCTTCTGTTTCGCCTTTTTTGATTTTATACATATTGACAATTCCTTCTTCATCATACTTATCATAGCCTACGACTTCTAACTCGTTACCTTTTTTGATAAATGAAGAAATTTTTGAATCAGTTTCATTTTTATATACTGTAACAGAAGTCCTAACAAATTTTGTTTTTTCTTTTATTACGTCTTCTTTATTATCAGTAATATTTTCTTTGTTAATGTAATATACTACTTCATCTTTATCTTTTTTCTTCTTTTTATTATTTTCTTCATCATTAACAAGTTCTAAATAATTATCTTCTCCAAATGTCTTTGTCTTGTCATAACTTTTTACCACATTACCACGAAATATGGTCTTATCTGCTTCCACCATTTTGTCGTTTTCAGCGTCATAAGTATATAGTTTTACTTTGCTTACATCAGAAGCCACATAGTATTCATTTAAAATAAGTTTTTCTCTAAATAAATTAAATGCTTTATAGCCTCCAAAGCCTATTAAACCTAATACCAATAAAGCAACAAAAATTCTTCCTACTTTTATTTTTTTCTTTTTAACCCTTTTCATAAATTGTCACCTATATTGATTATAACATATATGTGTTTTTTTTACTACAAATAAATATTAATATGGACTTTAAAATAAATGTTTGATAAAATTTATATGGGTGATAACTTTGAAGTTAGTATATAAAAATAAAGAAATTACTATTGTTGAGTGTAAAACGTTTTTATCAAGGCTTAAAGGTTTTATGTTTGCAAGTGATATAAATCACGCACTTCTTTTTGAACGTTGCAATAGTATTCATACCTTTTTTATGAAAAAAAATATTGATGTTATCATGTGTGATAAAGATAATAATATTATCTCATTTTATGAAAATCTTGGCAAAAACAAAATAATTTTTCCAAAGAAACATATATATAAAACTATTGAATTACCTGTCGGATACTTCAAAGTAAATATTGGAGATAAAATTAAAATTAAACCGTAGAATATCTACGGTTTTTAATTTTTAATAACGTTTTTCAATCTACCGATAACCTTTTTCTCTATTCTTGAAATATATGACTGACTAATTCCTAACATATCTGCCACATCCTTTTGAGTCATTTCTTTATTTCTATTTATACCATATCTAAGTTCTATGATTTCTTTATCTCTAGGACTTAATTTTTTTAATTCATTTAACACCAAATTCTTATCTAACTCGTCATCTAACTCTTTTGTAACAATATCCTTATCTGTTCCAAGAACATCTTCTAAATGTAGTTCATTGCCATCCGCATCATAACTTAAACTATCTTCAAAACTTACTTCTCCTTTTTTCCTTTTTGTTTTTCTTAAATACATTAATATTTCATTATCAATACATCTAGATGCATATGTTGCTAATTTAATATTTTTATCCAATCTATATGTATTAACTGCCTTAATAAGCCCTATTGTCCCTATTGATACCAAGTCTTCTAAATCAGTACCGGTATTATCATATTTTTTTGCTAAAAATACTACCAATCTAAGATTATGTTCTATCAATATATTCCTTGCGCATGGATCATTGTCCATAGACATTAATACATATTTAGTTTCTTCATCTTTATCTAATGGCTCTGGTAAAATATCTGTACTACCTACGAATAAAATATCTTCATACTTTCTAAGTATTTTTAATAAAAGTTTTCTTATCATATTATTTCCTTTCTAATTTAATAATTTTTGATTAAGTATACAATCCATATTTATATTATCTACAAGGCCTATTGGTATTTTATTTCTATAACCGACCTTATGAATATATATCTTCTCTGCATAAATACATTCCAATAATCCATTATTATCGATAGTATTATATGGTACCAAAACTTTCTTTTGATTATTTATATTAATTTTCTTTTTAGATATCAAAATTATTGGTTTAGTCGTATATGGATCTATTAATTTGTTACCAGTATCTAAAAAAGCTTCCATAGTTATTTTAGGCTTGTCTTTAAAATATATGTCTACGACATAATAATTAGAATTATTATTTTTAATATTTTTCATACTCTTAATATAAAATATTGTAATTATTATTGTAATAGTCATAAGAATTATAACATTTAATAAATAATTATCTATTTGAGGTAATATATTTACATTCACTAAATATATTGCTCCCGCCAAAAACATACTCATAAAATACATATATATGATATTCTTCACGGTATATATCAAACTATGATAAGAAAAACTTATTAGTGACATCAAAAAAGAAAATAATATTGTTATTATAAATACCAATAATTTACCAATATCAAAAAACAAGAATATTAAAGATATTGTTCCTACTACCGAGGAAAGAAATACTTTTTTTAATTTCGTTATTCTATTTAAAACAATACTCGTCCCTATTAAAACAACATAGTTCATAAATAGATTTTGTATCACCAATAAGTCTATATATACCATAATATCCACCTTAGATATTATATCTTTCTTAATTTAATAATTATGTCAAAAAAAGAGTTAACAAAATGTTAACTCAATCTATATAAACGTAAGTATTAACTTACGACTATTATATAGTATGCACAATGAATCAAATTGTTTACACTAATGTTTTTCTCTAGACAGTTTTTTTACCTTTATTATTATCTACGCTTTCTTCCTTTATTCTTTATGATCGTAGTCTTCATGCAGTAACATTGGTTTATGCATACAACTTTAAGTAAATAAAAAAACTATCTATTAAGATAGTTTTTACAATAAATTATTAAATATTTTATTCATTATTTCAAAAGTTAATGCTTTTCTTTCTTCTCTATTTAGTTTACTATTATGTATTATATTACACATAATGACTACTATTATTTTATTATCAAAATCAATTGTAAACATTGGACCAGTATATCCACTAAATGATATTGAGTTATCACTTGCTTTATTAGGAACGTCATTTAATTCAACAATAACATTTCGATATCTTGTTCCCATATTATTATATGTTTTTGGTAATGAAAAATATTTATTTTGTTTTTTTAATATTGAATACGCTTTATTTATATCTTCATTATTAGTAATTGCTTTTAAGTTTTT
>JAEEZV010000059.1 GCA_016291995.1 Caryophanales bacterium | reverse complement strand
ATGTTACCGAAGCCGAATTAATGAAAAAATATATTGAAAAAATAGGTGGCGTAGAGAAGGCTCATAAATATGATGAACCATTAGCACAAAATACAAGAGATAATGCCATATTCACAAAATTGTTAATTAATAGATTAATTAATAATCAAGAAATGGATAAATGTGATAGCTTAGCCGTAATAACAACTGCATGGCACACAAGAAGAGCATTAGCGGTTTTTAAAAAATATTTTGAAGATGAAGAAATTAGGGTATATCCATCTACTGAAGATATAGATAGAAATGGTGTAACTCTAGATTATGATGAATATTATCGTTTCTACTATGACCCAATAAATAGTGAATGTAAGAAACTAATAGCTTATAGTAATTCCGGAGCAATTAGTGATTTATCATTGGATTCATTTCTAAGTGAAGAAGCTAGATATGATATTGAAAAAAATCAGAAAGATGGCATTAAAACAAGGTCTCTTAAATTGAAAGGTGATATAAAATGTTAAGTGTTTATAAAAAAAGTAATATGAATGAATTTGATCAAATAGATATAGTTACTGAAGATGGATCATTTTCAATGTTGTTAAAACCAAATAGTAATCTATACTGGAGATATAATAACCCAGGAAATGGTGTTCATGAAATAATGATTACCAAAGAAGATTATTTCTTATATCGTTTATTTGAAGACGCATACAATCTAATTATGACTGACAATCCATATGAAAACGAACGTAAAAAAATGCTTTCTTATGGCATTCCATATAATAGTGAAAGAAATTTAGTAAATGGTAATTCTGTCAAATGGTATTCCGATGAATATTCATTTGTAGAACAAGCACCTAGCGTATCAATTCAAAAATATGAAGAAGCATATGGTGTTACATTCAATCCTAGTAATATAAGTTTTCCAGCTAGAGCCCAAGCTTTTAATTATATGGTATCATTTAAAAATGAAGGAAGTAGATATTTAACTTATAGTAGTATTTTCTTCAACATGATGAAAAAAATGCAAGAACACGATTTTGAAAATCATCAAATGCATATCGAAGAATATTTATATGAATGTAAGAAAAGAAAATTGGAGAAATAATTAATGGATAGAAATCAAGTAAAAAATAAAATAGAGTCTAGATATTATTATCTATATAATAACATAATAAGCATTCTTGCTCCTTATGTTCACGAATATACAGATTCTGAAGTAGAAGAATTAGAAAAAAAATATAATATTAAGTTAGCTAATAAACCCATAGAGCTTACAAAATTCCATAAATATGTTTTATATATGCTTGAAGAATATTTATTGGGGGACTATAAATATACACATGAAAGTGGATTTTATACCTTTACAGAAGCCAAGAAAAATGATCCGGAATACAAAGAGTTAGTAGATAATGCAATGGTTCTAGTGGCTACGGCTAATTCTAGATATGATAATGAAGCATTAAAAATAAAATTAGATATGTGGCAAGTATTAGATCAAGTTTACGAATATGTTTATAGTCAAAGAAGCAATATTCATACTAAAAAGAAAAAGTTAGCTATTCTAGATGAATATTACAGACTACTTAGATATACTAATGATGGTAGAAAATGGACGAGTGGCTATTTATTAAATTCTAGAGATATAATTGTTAATCTTGATGGACACAATCCAGAATATGATAGAGGAACGTTTTCTAGCGTAAAAGGTAGTAAAACAGATAAACATGTAATGCCTAATGATTTTATCAATAGTGCAGTTGATTTCCAATTTACTGAAAAAGAAAAACAAAGAATTTATCTCATGTTTCATGATGAACTACCTTGGGATTTAGAAATAGTATGTGAAGAACATGAAGATGATCCACTATATCGTGAAAGCAATTTTGAACCTTGTTCTGAGTACTTTTACGCCGATGCAGATAAAATGATTTGGCACGATGGACATATCTATCAAGAGTGCCCTCACTGTGGCTATTTAGTGGATGTAAATGATTATCTATTATCACCAAGTGTTATCAAACAAATTAGAGAAAGAAGTACTCCTAAAAAGTTTAAGGAAATATATTTTGATTCCGAAATGTGTGCTTTAGGTAAACATAGAGAAGAAGAAAAAAGAAGAACACGTAAAAAAGGAAATCATGGCAGAAATGTATAATTTCTGCTTTTTTTCATATACATAAATTAAGGAGGATATATGAAAATTAATTATCAAAGATTATTTATAAGTATTATCATACCCCTAGTACTAGGCGGCCTTGTAGCTATCTTGACAGTCCCTAATAGTGGTATTGAAAGTAAATTACCCGGTTGGGTATTTATGGTTGTATGGAGTATCATTTATGCCCTAATGGGAGTATCTTGCTATCTAATATATCAAGATACTTTAGAAATACCCAAAGTATATATCACTAATCTAATATTTAATTACCTATGGTGTTTTATCTTCTTCAGACTAAAATGGTTTGTATTTGCTTTTATCTGGATAATCATTTTATTTTTTATTACCCTAAAAATGATTAAAGAATTTAAAACAGTAAATAAGTTAGCCGGTAATTTACAAATACCTTACACTTTATGGTTAATTGTGGCTGCTATTCTCAATTTAATGTACATAATCTAAAAAGATATGCTATAATATAGTAGAAAATAGGTAGGAGAGGAAAAATTATGAACTATAAAAAAATTGTCGTTATTGGCGGTGGGGTTTTAGGTAGTCAAATAGCATTTCAAACAGCGTATTCAGGATATGAAGTTGTTGTATTAGCACACAGTGAAAAATCAAAAGAAGATACTGAAGAAAAATTAGCCAAATTATACAAAACATATGTTGAAACAATAAATCTAATGGCTACAAGAGAAGGTAAAGATATTTCTAATTGGGCAAGAGGTATTCCATTCGGTGATAAATTTGATAAAGCAGATTGCCTTAAGAGAGCTACCTATGCTAGAGATAATGTTGTTATCTCTCTAAATATGGAAGAATCTTTAAAAGACGCTGATTTAGTCATCGAATCTATTACTGAAAATATCGATGCTAAAGTAGAATTATATAAAAGTATTGCCCCATTGCTACCAGAAAAAACAGTTATTGTTACTAATTCTTCAACATTACTTCCATCTAAGATGGCCAAGTATACTGGAAGAAGTAATAAGTATCTAGCCCTTCATTTTGCAAACTCTATTTGGAAGAATAACATTGCCGAAGTTATGAGACAAAGCGAAACACATAAAAGATATTTCAATCAAGTAATTGCTTTTGCAAAAAGTATCAATATGATACCACTAGTTGCCAATGAAGAAAAATCTGGCTATTTATTAAATTCTCTATTAGTACCATTCTTACTATGTGCTGTCGATTTAGTAGCCAATGGTGTAAGTGATCCTGAAACTATTGATAAAGCATGGACCCTAGGTACTGGAGCACCAAAAGGACCATTTCAAATCATTGATACTGTCGGCTTGATGACAGCTAAAAATATTATTTTGCAGTATCAAAAAGTACCTAATCTATTGGATCCACTATTAAAGAAAATGATGTTACCATACAACTTTGATGGTATGTTAGAAATACTTAATAAGTATATTGATAAAGGTAAATTAGGAAAATCAACAGGCGAAGGCTTTTATAAATACGATAAATAATGTTAAAAAAAATAGTTTTAATATTTATCTTATTATTTAGTTTTAACATAGTATATGCTGAAGAAGTAACATTTTATAAATGTGTCGATGGTGATACCTTTAAAATAAAAAAAGATGATGAAATAATTGTTGTAAGAATGTTGTCTATAGATACACCTGAATCAGTTAAAGATGAAGGTAAAGTTGAATATTATGGAGCTGAATCATCCAAATATGTATGTAGAGAACTCAAATTAGCTAGAAAATTAGAATTAGAATATGATCCCAAAAGTGATAAAACAGATAAGTATGGAAGACACCTAGCATGGGTATTTACTGATGGAGAATTACTCCAAGAAAAACTTGTTAGTGGTGGATATGCCAAAGTAGCATATCTATATGCTGACTACAAATATAATGATCTATTAAAAGAAAAAGAAGCTGAAGCTAAAGATAAAGGCATTGGTGTTTGGAATACCGAAGAAGAAGAAAAATATAATAATCTAAATGAAGATGCCGGAGACATCGATGTTGTTTTAATAAGTTTATTATTCCTAGCTATTGCACTATTATTTAAATTTATCATAAGAAAATAATGTTTAAAATAACTCTTTTCGTATCAATATAGATATGAAAGGAGTTTTTTATGTCTAAATACAAAGTAGATATTTGTGGTATTAATACTAGTAATCTAAAAGTATTGAGTAATGAAGAAAATTTGGCGTTGTTTAAACAAATGAAAGAAGGTAACTCCTTTGCGAGAGAAGATTTAATAAATGGTAATTTAAAATTAGTCCTATCCATTTTAAAAAAATTCAATAATAAAGTAGATAACCTAGATGATCTTTTTCAAGTCGGATGTATTGGTCTAGTAAAAGCTATTGATAATTTTGATCCTAGCTATAATGTAACATTATCGACATATGCTTGTCCATTAATAATTGGTGAAATGAAAAGATATATTAGAGATAATATATCATTAAGAATTAGTCGTAGTGTCAAAGATTTAGCGTATAAAGTAAATAAGTTAAAAGATGATTTAATAAAAGATAATGGTAAATTCCCAACCGATAAGGAAATTGCTGATATCTTAGGTGTCAGTGAATATGATATAGCTAATGCCCTAAATTCATTAAAAGAACCTTTAAGTATGTATGAACCAATCTATAATGATGGTGGAGATACCATTTATTTATGTGATCAAATTGCTTCCAAAGAAGATGAGTATGATAGATGTTTAAAATTAGCTTTAGAAAAAGCTATGGAAAGATTAAAGACTAGAGAATTAAGAATATTAAAAGATAGATTTCTAATAGGTAAGACCCAAATGGAAATAGCCGGTGAATTAGGAATCAGTCAAGCACAAATATCCAGAATAGAAAAAAATGCTATCACAAATATCAAAAAACTAATTAAGTAGAATATATTTAATTAGGTGATATTATGAGATTATCTGATTTACAATTAAAAGAAATAGTTAGTATCGATGGTGGTAAAAGAATAGGTGTTATTATCGATGTTATCTTAGATGATAAAGGTACTATTAATAGTTTAGTCCTTGAAGAAAAAAGAGGTAGGAAGTTTAATAGAGAAGAATATTTAGTATCTTGGAATCAAATAGTTAAGATAGGCGATGATATAATTCTAATTGATACCAGAAATAAATAACTAGTTTTGTCGAATCGGTAGAAACATCCAAAGTAATGTGTTATTATCAATATCGTAAAGGAGATAATAATATGCCAGATTATATATTATTAGATGATATAATTGATGAAATGATCGATAATATATCATTTGTTAAACTTAATACTTATATCAATGTAGAAAAAGATAAATAATATCTTTTTTCTTTTATTTTTGATATAATTAACTTGTGATAAGTATGATTGATAATTATAAATATGAAAGAGAATTAAACCAAAAAAGAATAGAATTAATTGCTGGTGTCGATGAAGTAGGAAGAGGACCACTTATTGGACCTGTTGTGGCTGCTGCCGTAATACTACCCAAAGATTATAAATTAGATGGACTAACTGATTCAAAAAAATTATCCGAAAAGAAAAGAGAAGAATTTTATAAAATAATTGAAAAAGATGCTATTGCTATTGGAATTGGTATCATATCTGAAAAAAGAATAGATGAAATCAATATCTATGAAGCCACCAAAGAAGCTATGTATATGGCTATTAACAATCTAAGTATTAAACCAGAACATATTTTAATAGATGCTATGAAATTAGATTTAGATATTCCATCAACATCGATTATAAAAGGTGATTTACTAAGTATCAGTATTTCAGCTGCTTCAGTTATCGCTAAGGTAACAAGAGATCATATGTTATATGAGTTAGATAAAGAATATCCCATGTATGATCTTAAAAACAATAAAGGATAT
>JAEEZV010000058.1 GCA_016291995.1 Caryophanales bacterium | reverse complement strand
ATTGATATCCACAGAGACATATTTACCAAGTGAAATATATAAATACTTACATAATTCTAATTCTGTTAAACCACTAGGCATGTTCATATATATCTTATCAATTATTTCTTCTCCCTTAACAAATTCACTATGCGTAACATAATTATATCCAGGTATTCCTTCACAAATATCCGAATACATATATTCTTCACCATATTTTAAGAAATATTTTAAGACATCATAATCCAAATTAGTAATATCAATATTGATGTATTTTGTACCCTTTTTTATTTTATTAAGATCATTAGATGATGAAACATTTAAAACCAAACTATCCCTCTTTTTCATATCCTCACCCTATTATAAGTATATTACTTATAGCTATCTTTGTAAATAAACTAGACATAAATTAGACATAAAAAAAGAGACTATAATACGTCTCCTTCTACTTTTTTAGGTTCTTCTTCTTCACCAGCTAAAATTTCAAGAAAATTCATAATTGTTTCATTTTCACCCATATATGCATATATTTTTTCCATATCTTTTTCACTTATATCATCAGATAAAATATAATCTTTAGTATCTAATTCTACTTTTTCTTTGGTATCACTATATATTAAGTATATTTCCATTCCAATTTTATCATCAATAAAATCTAATCCCAAAGTTACTGACTTATCTTCTGATACTTCATTATATTTAAAATAGCCAGAAAACTTTAAATTATACCCTTCCATATATTCAAAAATATATTTATTATCTTCCATATAGAAAGTAAAATTATCATCTTCATTAGTACCTTCTAATTTAATAAACTCACTAGTAAAAATCTTCGTATATACACTTATATAATCTACATCGTTATCTTTTATATCTGCAAGTTCCTTTTCCATTCCTTCTTGTATTTCAGATATCTTTTCACCAGTTATTTTAGATAAATTATCCATGTATTCCTTATCTTGTGATAATTTATTATACATGTTTTCAATAAATTCTTTATTTACTACAAGCGTATATTTCTTAACATATTCTTTATCTAATTTTATATATTTCTTATCATATGTTGCATTATCAAGTGCATATTTAAAAGCATCTTTAACTTTTTCTAATACTACTTTATAATTATTAACATCATAATCGTATTCACTCATCTCTTCATCAGGTTCATATTTAATTACTTTGTCGTATACATCATCATATTTAACAAATAATTCTGATTCATTACCAGTAACTATCTTACTAGTAAAACTAACTAATTTATCACTTTTATAATTTAATAATCCTGTTAAATAATTTGTATCATCATCATGATTTAATACTCCTGATACCGATAGATTATTAATTATTTCATAATTCTTATACTCTAAATTATTTATCTTGAGTTTCGTAGAAAGACTATAATTAATATTTAATTTATTACTCTCTTTTGCCCTATCCGTATATATTCCATCCATTTTATCATATATATGCATAAATAGATTCTTGGCACTATCTACTACTGCAAAATAATAATAACCTAGTCCTCCAACTAAAGCCATCATTAGAATTAAAACTATAATTCCCGCAGAACTTCCTTTTTCTATTTTAAACTCATCATCATAGTCTAAATTCTTCTTAGCCTTCATTATACCACTTCCTATCATATTCATTCTAACATACAATTAACTATTAAACCAATAAAAAAACGCTTATTTACATAATTTAAGCGTTATTTTACTATTTTCTAGATACATATTTTCCATCTTTAGTTGAAACAATAATTTCTTCTCCTTGTTCAATAAATAATGGAACTTTTACAAGTAATCCAGTTTCGATAATAGCATCTTTTGTCGCATTTGTAGCTGTATTACCTTTAATAGCTGGCTCTGTTTCAGTAATTACATAATCAATCTTTTCTGGAAGTTCAATTCCTAACATTTCACCTTCATGGAAGAATATTAATACTTCAAGTCCTTCTTTTAAGAATTTAGATTCTTCTTTTATTTGATTAATTGATAGTTCAACTTGTTCATATGTATTCATATTCATGAATGTATAGTTTCCTGAAGATTCATATAAATACTGCATCTTAATCTTTTCGACATGACCTTGAGCTACCTTTACACCGGCATTGAATGTTTGTTCAACAATTGAACCAGTTCTTAAATTTTTAAGTTTAGCTTTTACAATAGCTGCTCCTTTTCCTGGTTTAACATGTTGGAATTCTAATACTTGATATAAATTTCCTTCATAACTAATAGTCATGCCAGTTTTAAAATCATTTACATTTATCATATTATATTACACTCCTACTTCTTTTCTTTATGATTTGTATTCTTACGACATTTAGGACAATACTTATTTAATTCTAAACGTTCTGTCGTATTTTTCTTATTCTTACTTACTGTGTAATTTTGGCTTTTACATTCATCACATACTAGAGCTACTAAAACTCTGTTTTCATTTTTCTTTGCCATAGTGCACCTCCTCTTAAAACATCAAGTGTATTATAACATACTTTTTTTATTTTATGCAACAATTATTCAAAATAAATATTTACCATTTGTGAAGATATCCTCTTTGTAATCGCACTGGTATAAGATGCATTAGGTAAACCGATGTCTGGTGATACTACCACAATACTCATTTTTGGATTCTCACTAGGTGAATATCCGACAAAAGATGTCGTTACTGTTTCCGTATCAACTACTCCATCACCATCAGTATCGATAAAGCTCTGACTAGTTCCTGTTTTACCAGAAGAATTACTATATCTTCCCATATAACCATAGCCAAGCCCACTTCTAACCACTTCCCTGAAACCATATCTTACTCTATCCATATACTTTTTATCAATATCGACATGTCCTAACACTTCTGTTTCCGTAGCATATATCAAATCTCCCAATTTTTGATTATTCACACTTGGCGAATATACTTCCTTAAGTAAATATGGCTTGTATCTTGTTCCACCATTAGCTATCGTACTAATATATTGTGATAACTGTATTGGTGTATATGTATCATATTGCCCTATTGCAAAGTCCATCAAATGTCCCGGTAATTTAGAAGTACCCATATAACCTAAACTTTCTACCGGTAAATCTATTCCTGTCTTGACGCCAAGTCCAAAAGATGCATACATATCACGGTACTTATCGAAAGCAGATTCATCGATTACTAATGCCTTATCATACTTATAATTCCCTTTTCCCACTCTAATAGCTACCTTGTACTGATATACATTAGATGAATATCTAAGCGCATACACATCATCGATATTACCCATTGTTTTCCATGAACATTTTAGTGGTGTATTCTTAATTTTAATACATTCGTCACGAATGACACTACCGATATCTATTGCCCCGTATTTGTATCCTACCATCATGCTAGCCCCTTTAACAATAGATCCTGGTGTTACTGGCAATGTTACAACACCCGGAGTATAGTCTACAACTACTAATTCCCCTTTAGAATTGTATTTCGCTTGTTTACCAGACATTGCTAATATTTCTCCCGTATTTGGATCTGCAATAACGACAAATGAATGGTCATAGTATTTTGTGTTAGCTTCTTTCTTTGCTTTTAATACTTCATTAGATAAAACCTTCTCTAATTTTTTTTGAAGTTCAATATCGATAGTTAAAACAATATCATTTCCTCTTTTTCCTTCTTTTACAAGTTCATAACTATTATCATTATTAATACGATATATCGGTTTAACTCCCTTTAAATAATCCTCATATTCGTATTCTATATAACTAGTTCCAACTCTATCAGCTAAACTATATCCTTTTTCCAAATAAAGACTAGCAAGTTCTTTAGGTATTCCTTGAGTATCTGAAGACACTGTTCCCAAAATACTCTTAAATGTATCTCCATATAAATATGTTCTTTCCCAATCTAATTTTGTATTTACCCCATTTAACGAATCAATATTTTCACTAATAATAGCATATTCTTCTTCCGTAACATTCTTATTTTTAATAACTTTCTCAGCATAAGAATATCCCTTATTCATAAGATAATATATATATGCCGCTTCCTTATCTTTATCTTCATATTTACCAATTTCTTCATCAATTCTCTCAAATATTAAATTTTTAATATCACTATCCGTTAATTTTCTTTTTACATATTGCTTTCTTTCCTTATCCGTTATCTTACTATCACATGTTTTTTTATTATTAACACAATAAAAATCTTTTAAATAATAATCCGATAGTTTACTAAAATTAACCTCTAAAACATTTCCTAACGTATATGCTAATTCTACTTCCTTTTCCTTAGTAATACCCTCTTGTTTCTTATAATAAATAGTTTTAACACCTACATTATCAACAAGTAGCCTATAATTTCTATCATATATTCTTCCTCTTGGAGCGCTATCTCCTTCGACAAGTTTATCTTCTCTACTCGATAATAATTTATTATAATAATCGTATTCAATAATTTGTAATTTAAATAGACGTACTCCAATTATAATACTTATAAATATTAAAAAAACAGCAATAAATTTATATCTTCCTATAATCGTATCTGCAATATTCTTAGATCCATATCTACTTATCTTATTTATAGGTTTTAAAGACTTATTCTTTATTACTTTTTTCTTTACCTTACTAGTTCTATTAATATGTCTATGTTTGATAATACTCATATGTATCAACTCATCTCATCATTATTATTATATCATAATTCCTATAAATTATCATAGTTTTAACTAGATAGCTATGTATAAGAAAATTATTTATAATTATATTAATAATATTAAAAAAGAGGATATTATATCCTACAGCATCAAAGAAGGAATCATTTTAAGTAAATATGAAATAGATATTATCTACGATTACATAAAAAATAAATATTTAAGTATTATTGATAATCCAAATAAAATACTAACTGAAATAAAAGAAAAAGTATCCAACGAAACATACCATAAATTATTAGAACTATATGATAAATATAAAGATATTATTAATAAAATAAAAGACGATTAATCGTCTTTTATTCATTAAACATTTTAATTACTGCTTCCTTATAAACATCTTTAGCAATTTCATACCCATTAGGAATAAAATGTATAACTTTATTAATAGTAACTCCACTATTTGCTTCAAGTACTAACATTTTACCATCTTCACATAAAATTATGTCTACACTAGCAAATCTAATATTAGCTTTCTCTGTAACTTCTTTTGCCAAAGAAACAACTTTTTCCTTTGTTTCTTCATCTATATCCAAAGAAGCAATACTACCTTTAGATAGATTGTAATGAAAATCATATTCGTATACTTCTCCATCTTTTAATATCATATCAGGAACTTCTTCCTCTTCAAAATAATACTTATTAAAACGTACTAGTAATTCTTTTAAAGAACTCTTTCCATCTCCAACAACTACCGGTTTTATTTTTTTAAATACTAATTTTACCTCATTATCTAAAAGTATTACTCTATATTCATTAACGATATGATAAAAAGGCATCATACTAATAGAAAAATTATTGACAAATAATTTATCACTATATTTAATTAAATCATCTTTATTAGTAATATGGTATACTCCATTACCAAGTGATCCTTCATTAGGCTTTATAACTACATCCTGATTGTATTTATTAAAACATTCTAACATACTCTCTTTTGTATTACATCCATTTGCATAATCAAATTTATTAGTTTCAGGATAAAAAATATTATGTTGACATACCGGTAAATTCAAACTATGAAGCAAATCATAAAAAGCATATTTATCATCCATTGTAAGACCTATTGCATGTCCATTTATATCAAATTTATTACCTACGATATATCTTCTTTTATCTCCCTTTTCTAACATTAATATCCAGTCTTTAGATAAATATGTATATTTAAAACCTAATTCTTTTGATAATTCATCTATAATTTCATAAAACATAATATCACCACACATATATAATAACATACAAATTTCCTTTTGTCATTTAATAATAATTATGATAAAATATTTTTGGTGATATGATGAATAAATATCAAGATTATATATCTAATATAGAAACTACTCTTCTTGATAGTATTGCTAGCTTTAAAAAAGATTTATCTAAAAAAACTATCAAGAATTATATCAAGAATGAAATGGTAACTGTCAATAAAAAGACAATAACTAATTCTAGTTATATTGTTCATACAAATGATTTAATAACTATTTCTTATAACAAAAAGAGAATAAAAGAATACAATTTAGATATTCTCTATGAAGATGATTATCTAATTGCTATTAATAAACCTAGTGGTTTGTTATCTATCTCTAATGATAAAGAAAAAATAGTAACAGCCTATAGAATGGTATCTGATTATGTAAAAAGAAATACCAAAAATAAATATATCTTTGTTGTTCATCGATTAGATGAGGATACTTCTGGAATACTTTTATTTAGTAAAGATAAAAATATTCGAGATAAAATGCAAGATAATTGGAATACTATTACTAAAAAAAGAGGCTATTTAGCTATTTGTGATGGTATATTAAAAGGAAGTAAAACCATTCATACATATCTAAATGAAGATCATAATGGCTTTATCTATTCAGATAAGCATAATAATGGTAAAGAAGCCATAACTAATTATAAAGTTATAAAAAATTATAACAATTATTCCCTTCTTCAAGTATTTATTGATACTGGAAGAAGGAATCAGATTAGAGTTCATTTAAGTGAATTAGGTTATCCAATTGCTGGTGATAAAAAATATAGGTGTAAGACTAATCCCATAAAAAGATTATGTCTACATGCCAATATTTTAGAATTTATTCACCCAGTTACTAAAAAATTAATACACCTAGAATCAAGTATTCCCGACGATATGAAAAAGTTAATAAAAAAGGATTGAAAATCAATCCTTTTTTTATTAATCTCCACAACCTGTTGTAGTACTAAATAGATATGTCTTAGATGCATAGCAACCATAGTTTGGTATATATACCCAGTCAGTATTACCTGAATATACATTTCCTCTTACTACTTGATTCTTTTTAAGTGAGGCAACAACATCTCCACTAGGTGCACTTGCACGACAATTCAATGTTGAATTTCCTGCATCTACTCTCCAACAAGAATAATTACTTGTCCATTTAGCATATATTGTATGATTGCTTGTTGATGAGACTGTTGTATTAAGATTTACCGTTGTACCACTACCATTAGACGATGTATTCCATGAATCAAATGTATATGTTGACCTAGTAGGATTTGTAGGTGTTACTGATCCAAAATATTTCCCGCCAACTTTAACTTTACTTGTTTCTTGTTGCCTTATTGTTACATTACTGAATGTTATTGACTGATTATTTCTATCATTGACGTCAAACCTTAACCAGTATGTACCAGTAGTCGTCGGAGTAAAGCTCCAATTTGTTGCCGAACTAGGATGTATATATGTGTACCATTTGCCATCTAAGCCTAAAAATACTTCAACTTTTGAACCCCATGTTACGCCAGAAGGAACAGTACAATTAAAAATATATGTTTTATTTGCTTCCAAATAAACTCTACCCCTAGTGGTTGTATAACAGTCATCATTAGAACATATTGAACTATTAGTTTCAATTGTAACATTACCACTTGATACGGTGAAATATGCATACGCATTAGCCGTCTTTGGTATATCCGTTAAATCATATATTAGATTCTGTGAAGTATATGTCGCTGTAACATGTTTTACCGTAACAGATTTGCTAGTAACATTGCCAGCACCATCAACGAACCAAGCATAATATGTACCATTTGATGTAACCGCATATACACCACCAGCATAATTACTTGTCTTTATTTGATTCCAAGATTGCGGTTGAGTGTTAGATGTAGTATAGGCATAGCCTATTATCCTAGAGCCAGTATCACTCGCAACTGTATAAATATAGTTTGTCGTAGCACCAGCTGATGTTGTGTCAAATACTGTCGCATACGCAACATTCCATACAACTGGATTTGATGAAGTTGCAGTACTTCCTCCGGATACTGAGAAAAAGTTAGTCGTACTAAATGTTCCTGTCGAACCACAATTTACCTTAATTGCATATTCTTGCCATTGACCAGTTCCAGCTTGTGATGTTAACCAAGTTGCAGTTCTTCCATCACCACATGCATTTGAATGCCAGTTTATTTGATAACCACTCGGTATGTTAGCCACAATCCTTGTAATAAACTCTTTACTTGCTGCTCCCTGTGTTTTAAATGTAAAACCGCCATGATTTGGTGAAGCAGCACCAACAGTTTTAATTTCTAGACCATACCCTGAACTGTTTGGTACACCAGATATTGTTTTTCTTGTAACAGTTACATTAGAATTTGATGAATTGTTATAAACAGTTATTCCATTTTGTCCAGAAGCAAATTCTGGATCTGTATTTAGCATTGCACCAACATAAGAATTCGGAATAGATGGTGCAGTTTTATCTATTTTATCAACAGTTACTGTTTGAACAGTTCCATTACCTGCTGCATCAGCAACATATACCGTATATGTTCCGTTCGCAGTAACATCAAAACTATCACCACTGATATTCGTACCTGATGAAGCAAAATATGAGACACTTTGATTGCCACTTGCGTATTTTTTTGTAACCACGGTACTTTGAGCATCGTTTGCCGTTAAATTTATCGTATACTTTTCATTACTATAAATATCTGCCCCTATTATTTTAAAGTTTCGATATTGTGTTGTAGGCTTACTATACGTATCGCTTAAACGCATTTGAATTTTAAAATAGTCTATTCCTGAACCATAATTGTAATTTGAACCCTCTTTTGATGTCCAAGTGTTTAATGCAGTTGCATTTCCTGCCTGACCATTTGAAGAATAGCCATTTGAACCAACATAACTAGCAAAATTAGAATCATAATAAGATGTACCTGTATAAAATCCACCATTAGAATTATTATTTGCTGCTGTTGTCGATTTAAATTCGAATTGCCAATTATAATAACCTTCGTTTACCTCATAAAATGGCGAATAGCCTGCTGAACCGGTGGCAGGTAATGATAGTATTTGATTTGTTGTATCCACGGTAGCGCTACCTGCTAAGTTCCAGCCATTAAAGCCACTTCTTACTCCTCGTTTTGTTAATGATAATGTTGGAGGAGTAACATCGTATGCTAAAATTGCTGTTTCTGTACCATTAGTAGTTGTTTTTTTAATATAATAACCATTTGGTATATTAGTCGTTATCCCAGTATTAAGTGCATATCCAGTACCACTTGCGGACTTAATTACTCCATCATAGAAATTAATAGTTGCCCCAGTTTCGCCGGATACTGCATGGTTACCTGATGTACCGGTTACCTGAACTAACGGAGTGGTTGTACTTGGCGTTCCTCCATCGTTAGTACCGAGTGTTAACGAATATGTATTATATGTATAAATACCTAGTGTAGTACCAGTTACTGTACCACCGGTCATAACTATATTACCTCTATTTGATACAACAGTTGACGTTCCGGTCATCGTACCACCAGAAATATTTATTGTTCCGCCCAAATAATTATTAATTGCATTATTTCCAGAAATTGTTCCACCAGCTATATTTACAATTCCGGTAGAAACATTATAAACTCCTGTTGTTCCAGAAATAGTACCACTATTTATATTTATAGTTCCTGTTGAGGCATTATAAATAGTCGTTGAAGACGGACTTGTAATCTCAGCGTTACTTATTGTTATTGTTCCAGTACTGTCATTTCCTATAGCAACATACGAACCATTAGAAGTAATTGTTCCACCAGATATAGTAACCGTTCCAGCACCATTTTTAATAGGCGTTGAAGAAGTAGTCGTAATGCTACCATTGCTCATTGTCATAGTTCCTGTACCATTTGATATAGCAGTATATGCACCTGAAGCACTAAATGTTCCACCAGATATATTAAGTGTTCCAGATGTGTTCGTAACACACGAGTGTACACATCCAAAAGTACCGCCGGTTATCTGCGTTAAACCAGTATTATAAACATTAGACATACTTCCATTAACTGTTCCACCGGTTATTAATACTTTTGCTGGTTGAACATTGTTTATTGTGTTAGCATTTGTAGTATTAAGTGTTCCACCATTTACCGTAACCGCGGGTTCGTCCATAAGTTCACTCATATAGTTTCTAATAGCATGTTCGTATGTATTTATTGTTCCTGAATTAACTATTACTTTTGCAGTCGTACTAGTTAATTTAATTCCACCATTATATGTTAATGATGATTCAAGTGTCGCACCATCTATAGTTACCAAACCATCACTATTTACCATATATCTTGCACTTGTTGCAGCCGATTCAAAAACTAAATATGCATTTGTATTTAATGTAAGACTTTTAGAAGTATTATTATAAATAACTGTATTAGAAGTTGAAGCTGTTTTAACTGTAACTTTGTTCGTATGAGCAGTTCCATTTATTGTCATAGTACCATTATTTAGTAATACAGAATTACTGCCATCACCCTGTATCGTACTATTACCATCACTACTGTATATATCTAATCCACCATTATTTGTCAAACCATTTGTTGAATCATTTAACGTAAGCGTTTTACCATTCAAATCAAGTTTGATTCCACTCTTGGCAGAGCTAAGAACTACATTAGATGATTCAGTTACATCTCTTAATACTTTTATTGTCTGATTATTTGCCACTGCGCTAAATGCCTCGTTTAATGTAACATAATTTATATTCGTAGATGTATTTTGATAATATGCCAAAACAGCATTAGCATATAATTTCGTTGAATTTGAACTATTTGTATATGAAGCACCAGCTGCTGTGCCAGTGGTTGCTCCGGATGTAGTACTCCATCCTACTGAAGCATATCCAGAATTAGGTGTAATAGTTGGTAATGTTACACTACAACTTGTCGTTCCTGCCGAAGCACCTGTTGCGTTTAATTTACAAGAACCACTAGTAGCTCCTATTTCAGATACATTAGAACCCTTTGCATATGTAATACCTAAATTATATATAGTATATAGATTAGTAGTGCCAGTTATTGCAGTTGCAGTTGCAGCAGCTGCAACTGTAGAATAACCAACTGTTGTCGTATTACTTGTGGCAAGACCAGCCCAAGTGCTTCCTCCAGGTCCACCAGCTGTCGTATAATTGCTAGTACCAGTCGCACTTGTCGATAATACTGTTGTATATGCTGTAGCTGTTCCATAAATTGAATTTCGATATAAAGATCTATTCGTATATGCAGTACTATTGTAATAATAATTTTTCATGCCACTTAATTGATATACTGCATACCATGATGAACTAGAAGTGTTTGGTGTTGATGAAGTTGGTATCGAACTTGCACCACTTGACCAACGTAAGAATGATGTTCCGTATGGTGCAGAATGTGAAACTGACGGAACTGTAAAGTTACTATTAATATTTCCGGCAACCGATGCACTAGTACATACTAAATATTTGTTAGCTGCTGTACCAGTAGTATTAGACTTTGCACCTGTTGCACTACTTGAATAATAGAAAGTTGGTGTAACAGTACCATAAGTTACCATATATGCAGATGTTATGCTACTATTAGCAAGTGCCGCTACTGAAGTAATCCCGCTAGCTATAGTAGCAGTATTAGCCGTATCATTTGTAAATCCCGCCAAATTAGTATATCCAGTAACGCCTGCAGTAATATTTGTCGCATTACCTGTTCCCGTAGCACTAGAATTAATTACTTTTGTATATGAGGTATCCGAATCATTAGCTATATATGCATTTCTAAAATATTGATAATTACTACATACAGAAGTGCTACTTGGATAATATATAGTTATATTAGAAGCCGATGCTTCAGCACCATACACAGCATAATACGATGCATACTCCGTAGTATATGTTGGCGCAACAACCATCACGCCAGGTGAAGTTGCCCAACCTCTAAATGTTGTACCAGAAGGAGCAACATTTGTAATACTTGGAACTGTAACAGTTCCTCTAGTTAGAGTCGCCACACTATTACTTGTACATCTCAAATATTCATTAACTGCTGCTGCATTTGTTGACTCCTTAGTACCAGAAGTGTCTTTTGAATAGTTGAATGTTGCCGCAACTCCTTTTGATAACACAATATACGCCGTTGTCATACCACTGCCTGCTAATGATGAAATTGTATTTGATCCAAGATAATGAGAAGATGAACCATATCCATCTACAAAATCATATATGGCATATCCAGATAATGGCGTATAAGTAAAGTTTGTTGTATCAGTCTGATTAGCATTTATTACTGCGGTATAATTAGTCGCAGTATCACTTGACATAAATGCATTTTTATAATACATATAAGCACTGCATGCAGTTGTACTACTTGGATAACGTATTATCATATTAGTACTATATACCGCATACCATACAGATTTTGATGTATTTGGTGCTGTAGATGAAGCTGGTATTCTATTTGTCATACTAGACCAACGCAAGAATGAAGTTCCGTATGGTGCTGAATGAGAAATCGTTGAAGGAATAGTATAATTAGATTCACCAATTCCTGCCGCACTATCGCTTGTACACCTTAAATATCTATTGGTAGCACTACCTGTCTTGCTTGTAACAACACCATCTGCACTACTTGAATAATAGAAAGTAGGTGTAACTGTTGTTTTTAGTATTCCATATACTTTTGCTATATTACCAGGTACTGTAGCCAGAGCAGCAATATTTGCATATGTTGCAGTATTGTTGCTTGTACTTGCATTATAACCATGTAATGTAGTGTACCCAGTTACACTGGAAGTATAAGTATAATTAGTAGTTGTTCCTGTAGTACTTGTTGAAACAACTGCTGATGCCATTGCACTAGTACTAGAAAACCATTGGTTACGATATACCGTCGTAGCAGAAGAACACGCATTTGTACTAGATGGATAACGAATAGCTAAATCACTACGATATATAGCATAAAATGTTTTGTTTGATGATAGTGTTACTTCTGTAGCAGTTTTGACTGCCCCACCAGTTGTTGACATAGTACCTGTAGATGCAGCAAGTCCCGCATAAGCATTGTTGTATGTACCACCACTACCTATAACATCACTTGGTATTGATACCGTACAACTGCTATTTCCACTTTGTACTGTACATGCTGTTGTATTTGATGCATTAACATCAGAAACAGATATACTACTAATTGTCGTTTGTCCAGAAGTAGTATTAGATTGATAATAGAAAGTTGCTGTATAAGTATTTCCTGTAGCTGCAGCGTTTATCTCACTAGAAGCCGTTACTTTAACCGTTGTTGAAAGTGTTGTTGCACTTCCAAATGTTACAGTACCACTCGTTTTACTCCATGTATTAAATGTGAATCCTGTAGCAGCTATTCCACCAATATTATGATTAACATTGCCAAGGACTAGCACACTATCACCACTTGTAACAGCCGTAGAATTCAATGATAATGCACTCATGTTTGTGCCAGTCATTTTAAGTGTATAGAAATTGATTGTTCCGGTTGCTGCAGCAGCTCCTGTAAATGATACCCCACTATATTTCGTTGTGCTCTTATGATTTGCATCTTCTCCTACCCATACATAGTATGTCGTTGATGCTGACATTGCTCCTGAAATAGCTAATGTCGTAGCTGTTGTCGTTGTTCCACTAAATGTATTCGTATCACTACCACTATTTGTACTTATATGTACCGTATATCCATCACAATCCGTACAGTTTGATCCATTTTTCTTTATTGTTAATGTTACTTTATTGATTGTACTTGTTGCTGTCAATGTCGTTGCTGCTCCTACATTCATTGTCGTAGATGTTGCTGATGTATTAGCTATAGCACTTGATGTAGTATTACTTGACCAACCACCAAATGTATATCCTGTCGTTGGTGTTGCAACTATTGAATGAATCTTACTACCAGTTCCTGTTCCTAATGCTACAACTGAGGCGTTATTTGCTATGCTTGTACCATTAAATTTTATTGTCGTATTTGTTAATGAAGCAGTTACCGTATAGAAATTGATTGTTCCGGTTGCTGCGGCAGCTCCAGTAAATGATACCCCACTATATTTCATTGTACTTTTATGGTTGGCATCTTGTCCTACCCATACATAGTATGTTGTTCCTGGTACAATTGTATTGGTTATAACTAATGTACTTGCTGTTGTCGTGGTTCCACTAAATGTATTCGTATCACTACCACTATTTGTACTTATATGTACAGTGTATCCATTACAGCTTGTACAATTTGAATCATCTTTCTTTAGCGTTAATGTTACTTTGTTAGTATTTGAAACATTACTTGTAGCTGTTAATGTCGTCGCTGCACCAGCTTTAAATGTTGTCGTTGAATTTCCCGTCGCCGTTACTGTACTTGATGTACTTGAACTTGACCAACTATTAAATGTATATCCGCTTGCTGCTGATGCCACAATACTATGTATTGCACTCGTGCTTCCTAAAGCAACCACCGTTCCATTATGCGCTAAATTTGATCCATTAAACGTCATTGTCGTATTGCTTAATGATGCTGTTATCGTATAGAAATTAATTGTTCCAGTTGCTGCGGCAGCACCTGTAAATGATACCCCGCTATATTTCATAGTACTCTTATGATTAGCGTCTTCTCCTACCCATACATAGTATGTTGTTCCTGGTACCATTGCCCCACTTATTTCTAATGAAGCAGAAGTCGAAGTAACACCAGAAAATGTATTCGTATCACTACTATCACTTGTACTTATGTGTACTGCATATCCATTACAATTTGTACAATTTGATCCATCCTTTTTGATAGCCAGTGTTACCTTATTAGCTGTTGATACATTACTTGTAGCAGTTATTGTATCAGTTCCATATACCTTAAGTACTGTAGATGCATATGAAGAAGAGCCAGCATTATTGCTATTAAAACCTGAACCATCACCCGATGTCCAACGATAGAATGTATATCCGCTATTAGGTGTAGCCTCTATTGTATGACCAGTAACAGTACTAAAACTAGGCTGCGTCACAACTACTACACTGTTGCCGTTAGCAATAGATGTTCCGTTAAATGTCACTGAAGAATTTACTGTTGCTACTGTTATCGTATAAAAATTAATTGTTCCAGTAGCTGATGGCCCAGCTATAATTGAACTTCCAATATATAACATATTAGCATTATTAGTTCCTGCAGTCTTATGATTAGAATCTCTTGCCACCCATATATAGTATTGCGTTCCAGCTTCCATTGCACCAGATATTTCTAATGTACTAGATGCTGTAGTTGTACCAGTAGCCGTTGCCGTATCAGCGCTGCTACTTGTACTTAAATGAACAACATATCCGCTGCAACTTGTGCATGCACTTCCATCTTTATTTATTGTAAATGTTACCTTATTAATTGTACTTGTTGCTGTTAATGTTGTAGTTGCACCAACATTCATTGTCGTTGATGCCGAAGAAGCACTCGCAAAAGTACTTGATGTTGTATTGCTAGACCAACCGCTAAACGTATACCCAGTTGTTGGTGTTGCGACAATTGCATGAATTCTATTATTAGCCGCCGTTCCTAATGCTACAACTGATGCATTATTGGCTAATGATGTGCCATTAAAGGTCATTGACGAATTAACTAATGATACAGTCAAAGTATAGAAATCAATATCTTTAGTTACGGCTCCGCCACCTTTAAATGAAATCCCCGTATATTTCGTCGTACTTTTGTGGTTGGCATCTTCTCCTACCCATACATAATACGTCGTAGATGATGCCATCGCTCCACTTATTTCTAATGTACTTGCTGTCGTAGTTGTACCTGACCAGCTTGCACTGTCCGATGAACTGCTTGTACTTATATGTACGGTATATCCATTACAATTTGTACATGCATTTCCATCTTTCTTTATCGTAAATGTTACCTTATTTATTGAACTTGTTGCTGTTAATGTTGTTGCAGCTCCAACATTCATTGTTGTTGATGTTGCAGTAGTACTATTAATAGCACTTTCAGTTTTATTACTTGACCAACCACCAAATGTATATCCAGTTGTTGGTGTTGCAACTATTGAATGAATTTTTCTACTAGTTGCTGTTCCTAATGCTACGACTGATGCATTATTTGCTAACGCCGTTCCATTAAATGTCATTGTCGTATTAGTTAGTGATGCTGTTATTGTATAGAAATTAATATCTTTAGTTACAGCTCCACCACCATAAAATGAAATACCTGCAAATTTTGTTGTACCCTTATGATTTGCATCTTGTCCTATCCATACATAATATACCTGAGATGATGACATCTCGCCAGATACAACTAATGTGCTGGCAGTCGTAGTGGTACCTGTAAAGGCAGCTGTATCATTATTAGCACTTGTACTCATATGCACAGCATATCCATCACAGTTTGTACAAACGGATCCATCTTTATATATTGTAAATGTTACCTTATTTATTGAACTTGTTGCTGTTAACGTTGTTGCTGCTCCAACATTCATTGTCGTTGATGTAGCTGACGTATTGTTAACAGTACTTTCTGTTTTATTACTTGACCAACCACCAAATGTATATCCGGTTGTTGGTGTTGCAACTATTGAATGAATTTTTCTACTAGTATCTGTTCCTAATGCTACAACCGATGCATTATTTGCTAAGGCTGTGCCATTAAATGTCATTGTCGTATTGGTTAGTGATGCTGTTACTGTATAGAAATTAATATCTTTAGTTACAGCCCCAGCGCCTTTAAATGAAATACCGGTATATTTTGTTGTGCTCTTATGATTTGCATCCTCTCCAACCCACACATAATATGTCGTTGATGCTGACATTGCACCACTTATTTCTAATGTACTAGCAGTTGTCGTTGTACCTGTCCAACTTGCATTGTCAGAATTTACACTTGTACTTACATGTACAGCGTATCCATTACAACTTGTACAATTACTTCCATCTTTCTTTATTGTAAATGTTATTTTATTGATTGTACTCGTTGCTGTTAATGTCGTTGCTGCACCTACATTCATTGTCGTTGATGTAGCCGATGTATCTGCAATTGCACTTTCCGTTTTATTGCTTGACCAGCCACCAAATGTATATCCAGTTGTTGGTGTTGCAACAATTGCATGAATCTTACTACCAGTTCCCGTTCCTAATGCCACAACCGTTCCGTTATTTGTTAAAGATGTACCATTAAATGTCATAGTTGCATTAGTTAATGATGCTGTTACAGTGTAGAAATTAATATCCTTAGTTACAGCTCCACCACCTTTAAACGAAATACCAGTATATTTCATTGTGGTTTTATGATTTGCATCTTCTCCTACCCATACATAATATGTCGTAGATGCTGACATTGCTCCTGAAATAGCTAATGTACTTGCCGTTGTTGTTGTACCAGTCCAATTTGCAGAACTTGATGTACTGCTTGTAGTTATATTTACTTTGTACCCATCACAGTTTGTACAGTTTGATCCATCTTTCTTTATTGTAAATGTTATTTTATTAATTGCACTTGTTGCTGTTAATGTCGTTGCTGCTCCAACGTTCATTGTCGTTGATGTAGCTGATGTATCTGCGATTGCACTTTCCGTTTTATTGCTTGACCAACCGCCAAATGTATATCCAGTTGTTGGTGTTGCTACGATTGCATGAATCTTACTGCCTGTTCCTAATGCCACAACTGTTCCGTTATTTGCTAAGGCTGTACCATTAAATGTTATAGCTGTATTTGTAAGTGCTGCTGTCACTGTATAAAAATTGATTGTTCCTGTCGCTGCAGCAGCTTCTGTAAATGATACTCCACTATATTTCATCGTACTCTTATGATTAGCATCTTCTCCTACCCATACATAATATGTCGTAGATGCTGACATTGCTCCTGAGATTGCTAATGTTGCTGCTGTTGTCGTAGTTCCACTAAATGTATTCGTATCACTACTATTACTTGTACTTATATGGACGGTATATCCATTACAACTTGT
>JAEEZV010000010.1 GCA_016291995.1 Caryophanales bacterium | reverse complement strand
TTGTAAAATAGATTTTAAGTTTTCTAATATATGTAGAGGTAGTGAAGAATACTTGGTAAATGTAAATCATAATGACAAGGAAACAGAGAGTAATATAATTAATAAATCACTAGCTCTTAAGAATAGTAAGATACATTATACGATTAATAGTAATGTAGTTAAAAAGGCTACAGGTAGTAAATTAAATCAAAATACAAGAATAGTTACAATGGATGATGCAGATGCTAAAATATCACCTAATATGTTTATAGATTTAGAGGATGTTGAAGCTAAGCATGGATCTATTATTGGAAGATTTAAGGATGAAGATATATTTTATCTTATGAGTAAGGGAATAAGTTATAGTGATAGTATTAAACTATTAGTTAAGGGATATTTATTTTCTAATGTAGGATTAGATATCGATTTAAGAGAAAAGATTATGTCAGTTATAAATACGTATTGGAGGTGAATATATGAATAGAGAAGATTTTACTATTTTAAGAGATAGTAATATGGTCTATTTTGATAATGGAGCTACAACATTAAAACCGGATTCAGTTAGAGATGCTATTTTAAAGTATTACAATGAATATACATCTAATATTCATAGGGGAGATTATGAAAATAGTTTAAAAGTTAGTGGATTATATGAAGATACAAGAAGACTTGTTAAGGATTTTATTGGGGCAGGTCATAGTAGTGAAATAGTATTTACTAAAGGAACTACTGAATCATTAAATATGATTGCTTTTGGTTATTTTCGTAATCATCTTAAAAAGGGTGATGAAATATTAATAACTGAGATGGAACATGCTTCTAATGTATTACCTTGGTTTGTATTGAGTGAAGAAATTGGGGTAGTAGTTAAATATATTCCACTTAATAAGAATAATGAAGTAAGTATAGATAATTTAGAGAGTGTTATTACAAATAGGACAAAAGTGGTATCTTTGGCACATATGACAAATGTAATCGGAGATGTTAGAGATATTAAGAAGATAGCTAGAGTATGTCATAATCACGATATATTATTTGTCGTAGATGCTGCCCAAAGTGTAGCACATGAATATATTAATGTTACGGATATGGATGTCGACTTTTTAGCATTTTCTGGACATAAAATGTATGGACCTACCGGTATTGGAGTTTTATATGGTAAATTTGATTTACTTAAGGAAATGAAACCACTTAATTATGGTGGTGGAATGAATGCGATATTCAATAAGGATGGATATATTGAGCTTAAGGATGTACCAGATAGACTGGAAGCTGGGACACCTAATATCGAAGGAGTTTTAGGACTTAGTGAATGTATTAGATATATAAATAAGATAGGACTTGAAAAAATTCGTAATTATGAGAGAAGTCTTAAGGATTATTTAATTGATAAACTTAAAAAGTTGGATTTTATAAAGATATATAATAAGACGAATAAGGGAAGCATCGTAGCATTTAATATTGAAGGCGTATTTAGCCAAGATACAGCAATATATTTAGATAAATATAAGATATGTGTCAGAGCTGGAAATCATTGTGCTAAAATGACTAAAGATATCTTTGATGTAGCTAATACAGTTAGAGTTAGTTTAAGTTTTTATAATACGAAAGAAGAAATTGATTTACTTATTAATGTGCTTAAAAATAGTAAGAATATTTGGGAGGAAATACTATAATGGATAATGATATGAAAAGAGCTATTATTTTAGATAATTATAGTAATCCAAAGAATAGAGGGATACCTGATAGTGATGGATACATTAAGATAAATAGTAATAATCAAAGTTGTATTGATAATATTGATATTTATGTTAAATTAAAGGAAGATAAAATTGAAGATATTAAATTTGAAGGAGAGGCTTGTGTCATAGCAATATCTAGTACTTCAATATTAAGTAATATGCTTGTTGGTAAGAGTATTGATGAAGCAAAAGAAATAATTAAGAATTACTTTAATATGATTGAAGAAGGGGAATACGATAAGGATATGTTAGGCGAAGCTAATGTTTATGAAGATATGTATAAACAACCTTCTAGAAAGACATGCGCAACTTTATTTATAAGAGGAATAAATAAAATTCTTGATAATGAAAAAGAATAATTTATTCTTTTTTTATGATATAATTAAAATAGGTGGTATGGTATGGAGAATTATTCTGAATATGATATTGAACAAATAATGGAATTGTCTGGATACCCAGAACTTTGTAATTATTTTCTTTCTTTGGCTAAGGATGATGATATGAGAGAGAAATTATCTGGTATTTTGTATGGTGGCGGTTACCAAGGATATGATATATTTGGACACTATGGTAGAAATGATGAGTTAATGGAGGCTAAAAGAAGAGCAGGGGTAGCATATCAGTTAGTTACTAATCCAAATACATTTGATGAGCTTGGGAAAGATAACGTTATTTATTATCATGGTACATCAAGTATGGCACTACCTAGTATTTTAAAATATGGATTAAATAGTTATGATAAATCAATTACAGATGGACTTAGCATAGGAACTGGCGAAGAGTGGTCTAGAAATAGAGGAAGAGACTTTGTTAGTTTCACAGATGTATTAGATGTTGCGATAGACTATGCAATTGTTAATAGCAATGAAAATGCATTTCCAGTAGTTATTGGAACATCTTTAGATAATATAAGGAAAACGTATCGGAAACCAGCACCTTCTGAATTACCAGAAATTGGAGTTAAAAATCATTTTCCTAAGGAATTAATATCATGTATATTGGTACCAGCGGATAAAGTTAGTATGGTTAAAGAAATGGTCGGAGATGGTATTAAGGTATTACCGGCTGATCTAAGAGAAGAAAAATTTTATTCAGTAGATTTGGATTCGTTTCAAATATATGTAGATGATAATGGATACAATGAACTAATTGGAAAATCGGGATATACAAGGTAGGTGGTAGTGTGAAAGAAAAGAATTTGAGTATTGAATTTATGAGAATAATAGCAATATTTTTAACATTAATGATACATGTATCTAATATATTCATACGTAGTTATGGGCATATTAGTAATACTTCTTTCTTTGTGGGAGCATTATATAATTCTATTGCTAGAATATGTGTACCAATATTCTTTATGATTAGTGGAGCTCTTCTTATAAATGGGGAATACTCGAGGGGTAAATATTTAAAGAGAATTAAGAAATTTATTATTATTTTAGCTTTCTGGAGCATTATATATTTTGTTATCAATGTTATTAGAGGTGGAAGTAATAATATTGTCAAAGCAATATTTTATACATTATTTAATACGGAATATACATCTAAACATCTATGGTTTATGTATGCGATAATTGGATTATATATAGCTTTACCTTTTATTCAAAAAATGTGTAAGAATTTAACACGTGAAGAAGAAAATTTATTTATGATACTTTGGGTAAGTATATGTGGATTATCAATTATTTATACACCAGTTATTAAAGCAATAACAGGACATACTTTGGAAGTGTTATATCCAATACCATTAATAAATGCGGCATACTATTTAGGATATTTTGTATGTGGACATATTATTTATGAGAGAATTAAAAATATAAAGTTAGAAAAGAAATATAATTTTTGGTGTATTATGACATATATTTTAAGTGTTTTGATTATGGCAACACTTACTTATTTCTTATCAGTTAGTAATAACAAACTTACTACGACAATGTTATGGTATAGAGGAATACTAATAATACTTGAATCATTTTCAATGTTTATTCTTATTTTAATTAATGAAAAGAAATTTAAGAGTAAACATATAGAAACTTTGGGAGGATTATCTTTTGGAGTATATTTAATACATGCTATATTCTTGTTCTTGATTAAAGATAATATAAATATTACTGATTATAATCCATTGTGGGCTATACCGGTAATAACAATTGTTATTTACGCGACATCTGTGATAAGTTCATATATTTTGAAAAAGATACCTATAATTAAGAGTTTAATATAAGTAATAGAAAAAGCGACGATAATGTCGTTTTTTTAATGTTATTATTGATATTCTTCATTAATAAATTTTAATGGAGGAATATATGAATAATAATGGACTTAGTGATGAAGAAGTAATTATAAATAGAAAAAAATACGGAAGTAATATTTTTACTAGAAAAAAGAAAGATTCTTTTTTTAAATTATTTATGGAGAGTTTTTCTGATCCAATTATTAAGATATTACTTATTGCATTAGGGATTAAAGTAATATTTTTAATTAGAGATTTTGATTGGTATGAAACGATAGGAATAGTTATTGCTATAATGGTTGCTTCATTAATATCTAGTATATCAGAGTATGGAAGTATGAGAGCATTTGATAAGCTTACAGAGGAAAATGCTAAGATTAGTGTTAGAGTAAAAAGAAATGGGGTTATAAAAGAAATATATACATCAGATATTGTTGTCGGAGACATAGTGATATTATCTTCTGGAGATAGAATACCAGCTGATGGGATACTTGTATCTGGAAATATATCGGTAGATGAATCAATGATTAATGGAGAAAGTAATGAAGTATATAAGAATATAAATAATAACACATTATATATGAATACTGTTGTGTATTCAGGAGAAGCTATAATGATTGTGAGAAGTGTTGGGGATAAGACATTTTACGGGAATATGATGGGTGAACTACAAGATGATAATAATATATCTCCGCTTAAATTAAGACTTAGTAAACTTGCTAATGATATTAGTAAGATTGGATATATATCTTCTTTGATGGTTGCAGTATCATACTTATTTTATATGATAGTAATTAGTAATAGGTTTGATATTGATTTAATAATTAATACGATTAGTGATGGTAAATTATTATTTAGTTATATTTTAAATGCTTTAACTTTGTGCGTTAGTATTATTGTGGTATCGGTACCGGAAGGATTACCAATGATGATTACATTAGTGTTATCTTCCAATATGAAAAGGATGCTAAAAGATAATGTGTTAGTAAGAAAACTAGTGGGTATTGAGACAGCAGGAAATATCAATATATTATTTACAGATAAGACGGGTACTCTTACTAAAGGAAGACTTTCTGTATGCGGAATATTATCGGGTAATGGTAATAGTATGGAATATGTTTTAATGAATAATAAATTAAAAGATATGTTTAATATGAGTATGTATATTAATAATGAGAGTACTATTGATGGTGATAAGATAGTAGGTGGTAATATTACAGATAGGGCTCTTCTTAATTATGTGAGAGATTATAAATGCGATTATGAATTAATTAAAAGAGAAATATTCGATTCAGAAAAGAAATATATGTATACGAAAATAAAATGTAAGGGTCATACGATAAATTTAATTAAGGGGGCATATGAAGTAGTAAGTAAGATGTGTAATAGTTATTATGATGAACATGGTAATAAGATAATATTTAATAATAAGAATGAATTAGATAATGTAATTAAAGAAATATCTAGTAATAAAATGAGAGTAATTACATTAGCAATAAGTATAGATAGAGAAACAATTAATAACATGAGTATACTTGGTTTTGTTCTTTTAAGAGATGAAGTTAGGGAGAATGTTCGTGAGGGAATAGATTTAGTTAATAAGGCGGGTATTCAGACAGTAATGATAACAGGGGATAATAAGGAAACGGCTTTTGGTATTGCTAAAGAGATAGGACTTCTTAATGGTGATGATATAGTTATTACACATGATAAACTTTCTATAATGAGTGATGAAGAAATAAAGAAAATACTACCGCATATTAAAGTAGTGGCTAGGGCGATGCCACAAGATAAGAGTAGGCTGGTTTTACTAGCTAAAGAAATGGATATGGTTGTGGGAATGACGGGAGACGGGGTTAATGATGCCTTGGCCCTAAGAAAAGCTGATGTAGGGTTTGCAATGGGGAGCGGGACTGAAGTAGCTAAAGAAGCTAGTGATATAGTAATACTAGATAATAATTTTTATTCAATTACGAATGCGATACTTTATGGAAGAACAATATTTAAGAGTATTAGGAAATTTATTATATGTCAGTTAACAATTAATCTATGTAGTTTATTAGTATCTATTATTGGTCCATTTATAGGAATACCTGTACCAATAACAGTCATTCAAATGTTATGGATAAATATGATTATGGATACTTTATCAGGATTTGCTTTTTCGTATGAACCAGCTCTAAAGGAATATATGTATGAAAAACCTAAAAAGAAGGATGAGAACATTATAAATAAGTATATGTTAAATCAGATACTTGTAACAGGGTTATCTTCAGCAATAATATGTATTTTCTTTTTAAAGAGTAGAATTACAAATAGTATTTTTGATAATGATATTATGACAGCCTTTTTTGGATTGATAATATTCATTAGTATTTTTAATAGTTTTGATGCTAGAACACATAGATTAAATATAATGGCTAATATAACTAAGAATAAGGTATTTATGGGAGTTATTAGTTTTGTTATATGTATGCAAATATATTTAATATATTATGGTGGTACTGTCTTTAGAACTAATGGACTAAGTATTCATGAATTTATAATTATGTTTATATTTGCACTACTAATAATACCAATTGATTTTATAAGAAAGATAATACTTAAAGTAAATAATAAAGAATTGGGAGTATAAAAAAACAGCTTAGCTGTTTTCAATTAATTTAGTTATTAATTCCTTTATAGATATACCACTTTCTTTAAATAATAATGGATACATACTGATACTTGTAAAGCCTGGCATAGTATTTACTTCATTAAAATATAAAATGTCATTATTATAATCATATAAGAAATCTATTCTAGCAAGATCTTTTAGTTCTAATATTTTAAATATTTTAAGAGATAAGTCTTGTATTTTCTTAATTAAATCTTTTGGTAATTTAGCAGGTATTATAAGATTACTATCTTTAATATATTTAGATTCATAGTCATAGAAAGTATTGGCTGATTTTATTTCACCAATAGGAGATGCTTTACCATATAGGACGGCACATTCTAATTCTCTTGCTTTGACATATTTTTCAACGACTACTTTATTATCATAAGCGAAGGCTTCTTTAATATATTTATTTACTTCTTTTATATTATTAGCAATGTTAATACCAATAGATGAACCACATTTTGCTGGCTTTATGATAACTGGATAGGGGATACTTATTTCCTTTAATGGTTTATTACTGTTAACTACAAAATATTCTGTTTGAGGAATATTATAACTAGCACATATTGTTTTAGTTATAGCTTTATCATAACTAATGATAGAACCTAATAAATCGGTACCAACATACGGAATATTAAAGATATTTAACATACCTTCAAGATTACCATTTTCAACTGGATTACCATGAATGATAGGGAATATTTTATCATATTGTTTTAGAAATGAGATAATATTCTCTATTTTTTTATTATTATGTAACCAATTATTATCTTTATCAATATATAATGAATCAACATGATATTTCTTTTTATCAATATTATCTATTATAGTTTTAGCTGATCTAATTGATATTTCATGTTCAAAGGAAACACCACCATAAATAACTAATATTTTTTTCATTTAATCACCTTACATATATTATAGCTTCAATTCTATTATATTGTCAAAATAGTTAGAATATGTTATATTAAAGTAAATAAAGGAGGAATTATGACACTAGTTATAATGGCTGCTGGTATGGGCAGTAGATTTGGTGGTTTAAAACAAATTGAACCAATTGATGAATATGGTAATTTTATTATCGATTATTCTATTTATGATGCAATTCAGGAAGGTTTTACTAAAGTAGTATTTATTATTAAGAAAGAAAATTATGATATTTTTAGAGAAACAGTCGGAGCTAGAGTTGAAAAATATATTGATGTAGAATATGCTTTTCAAGAATTAGATAAGTTACCTGATGGATATAACGCACCTGAAGGTAGAGTTAAACCTTGGGGAACTGGACATGCAATATTATGTGCAAAAGATAAAGTTAATGAAAATTTTGCAATAATTAATTCAGATGATTTTTATGGAAGAGATGCTTATAGAGTAATAGCTAATTTTTTAAAAAATAATCATGATGCTAGTAAATATGCAATGGCTGGATATATGGTTAAAAATACTTTAACCGAGAATGGTTCTGTTAAAAGAGGAGTATGTCAAGAAGAGAATGGTTACTTGACAAAACTTGTCGAAAGTAAAATTGAGAAAGTAGACGGAGAACTTGTGGCTACACCACTTGAAGGTGGAGATAATTTTAAGGTATCAGGTGATGATTTAGTGTCAATGAATATGTTTGGATTTACACCTAAATTATTTGATAAATTAGAAGATGGTTTTCCAAAATTCTTAGATAGTCATAAGGAAGATATGACAACATGTGAATACTTAATTCCAACAATTGTATTTGAACAAATTGAAAATGGTGAAGCAACGGTTGAAGTTTTAAAGACAGATGCTGTATGGCAAGGTATTACATATAGAGAAGATAAGGACAAAGTTGTTAGCGAACTAAAAGCATTGGTTGATAAAGGAGAATATCCAAAAGGAGTTTGGAAATAACTCCTTTTATTTTGATTAGAAATATGTTAAAATGATTATGATAAGAAGGTGGTAATGTGAAGACAAGAAATACGATATATGTACTTTGTATGGCAATATTAGCATTACTAGCTTTAGTATGTTTTGATAGGGGTTTTAATGTTAAGACTAAGAATATAGTTAAATATCAAGAGAAAAGTGATATTAGTTATAGAGTTAATTTAATTAATAATAATATTTATAAGAAAAATTATTTAGGAATGGGAGAAAGATACATATCTAAATATGTTAATAATATAGATATAAATTTTAATTATACTAGTTTATATAATAATTATATTAATGGTTATTATGAATATAAGACTAAAGGTATTGTTAGAATATATGATAATGATAAAAAAGAGATGTTATTTGATAATGAATATTTAGTTAAAGATAATAAGGTAGTTACTTTAAATCAAGGTAGTATTAATGAAATAAAGATATTTGATAATGTTATAGTTGATTATAATTATTACAATAATATATATAATGAGATAGTGAATAATAATAAAGATAATATTACAGGTAATTTAGAAATAGATTTTATTATGTCATTTAATTTTGATTTTAGTAATATTAGTAATGTAATTACTTCAGAAAAGGAAATAAGTATGATTATACCTTTGGGAGTAGATTCATTTAGAATTACTATGAATAATAATTATGATGGAATAGATGAAATAGCTGATTATGAAGAACGTGGTAGTGTAAATTATTTCTTACTTATTGTAGGAGCAGTATTCTTATCATTAGCAGTAGCCTTTTTGGGATTAGTAATTAGAGCGTTTGTAATGATATATGAGAGAAAGACACAATATGAAATGGCTCTTAGTAAGATACTTAGTGAATATGATGATATTATTGTTAAGGTAAGTAGATTTTATAATAAGAAGAAATATAATTTAATATATCTAGATAGTTTTGATGAATTATTAGATGTATATAAAAAAGTAGGTAGTCCAATTAGTTATAGGGAAATAAGAAGAGGATATGAAGCGATATTCTTATTAATAGATGATGATAATGCTTGGATATACAGAATGGTTTTTAAATAAGATTTGAAAAAATGGAAATATGTGCTATAATAAAGGCACTAAGGAGGAAATTATGGCAAAGAATAAAGTAGTAGAAAAGGGAACAGGAGTATTTAAAGAATTTAAAGAATTCATTGCGAAAGGTAATGTATTTGATATGGCTGTTGGTGTTGTTATTGGTGGTGCTTTCGGAGCAATTGTTACATCACTAGTAAATGATATCATTATGCCACTTGTTTCACTAGCTACAGGTGGAATTGATTTTGCTAATTGGTTCGTAGCACTTGATGGTGGTAAGTATGAAACTTTAGCTTTAGCACAAGAAGCTGGAGCAGCTACGCTTAACTATGGTAATTTAATTTCAGTAATTCTTAATTTTTTAATCATTGCTCTTTGTATTTTCTTTGTTGTTAAATTATTTAACAAATTAAAAAAGAAACAAGAAGAAGCACCTGCACCTGCAGAACCAAGTGAAGAAGTATTATTACTTAGAGAAATTAGAGATTCATTAAAGAAGCATAAATAATGCTTCTTTTTTTAGGCTTTAAAACTTTCATATGTTTAAAACTTTCATATATTAAAATGAATGGAGGTAATATGAAAAAGTTTTGTATATTTTTAATTATATTAGTTGTTATTTTAGGTACGATAGCGATTGTTAGGATAAACAAAAGGGATAATGGAGAATTAAAGAAAGTAACGGTGGCAGAGGTAGCACATAGTGTTTTTTATGCTCCACAATATGTAGCACACGCGTTAGGTTACTTTGAAGATTCTGGATTAGATGTATCATTTGTTTTAACGAGCGGGGCTGATAATGTAATGGCAGCGGTATTATCGGGTGATGCAGATATTGGATTTTCTGGTACTGAAGCAACAATATACGTTTATAATGGTGGAGAAGAAGACTATGTAATGACTTTTGCAGGGCTTACGCAAAAAGATGGTTCATTCTTGGTATCACGTAAGAAATATGATAATTTTACATTAGATGATTTAAGAGGTAAGACTGTCATTGGAGGAAGAGTCGGTGGTATGCCTGAAATGACATTCGAATGGGCTCTTAGAGAACATGGAATAGATCCTAAAAAGGATTTACATATCGATACATCGGTAGCATTTCCAG
>JAEEZV010000057.1 GCA_016291995.1 Caryophanales bacterium | reverse complement strand
GCATCCATGTAGGTACTTTTATTTAATATATTTATAAGAATCATATATAAGGCACTAGAAGCAATACCAAAACATATTAAGCTTCTTAATAGTCCTCTACCAATAGATATTGGCTCTTTTGTTTCTTTATCTACTACTTTAATATGAAGTAGTTTCTTTCCTAGAGTTTGTCCTTTATTCATATACTGAAATATAACAAAATATGCTAATGTTATGGCTACACTTATACCAGTTTCCAATATTGTTTCCTTTTGATTATCATAGATTAAACCTTGATACTCAGAAAGATATGTATCAATATCCATTTCTCCACTGGCTGTTGCTGTAGCTATTTCGTTTATTCTTTTCTCAACTTCACTATTTTTTTCTGGTAGACACATGCCTATCATTGATGAAATAATAGTGATGATTATAAAGTCAACAAAGTAAGCTCCAACTCTTTCAAAAAAACTTGCTTTCATATTTATCCCTCTTTTTCATTATATAATTTTTTTAAGTAATTATCAAGTATTTCCACGATATCTTTCTTGCTAGAAGCTTTAAAAATAAGATTTTTTACTTCTTTATGATAAGGCATCCCTTTTATATACCAAGCTACGTGTGAACGCATTTCTAAAACCACTACTTTTTCTGGTTTTATTTTCATTAAATAATCAATATGTTTATAGCACATATCAATTCTCTCTTCATACGTTGGTTTATCGATAACTTCACCTGTTTTTAAATATGTGTCAATTTCTTTGATAAGCCAAGGATTTCCTAATACCCCTCTACCTATCATAATAGCATCACAGCCAGTATAATCTAACATATGTTTAGCAGATTCTATCGATACAACATCACCATTTCCAATAACAGGTATAGTAACGGCTTCTTTTACTTTTTTGATAATATCTAAATCACATTTGCCACTGTATAGTTCGCTTCTAGTTCTTCCATGAATGGTTATAGCACTAGCGCCAGCTTTTTCACAAACTTTAGCTACCTCAACAGCGTTAATACTTTTTTTGTCCCAGCCACTACGTATTTTTACGGTTACTGGAACAGGAACACTTTTAACAACGGAAGATACTATTTCATATATTAAATCTGGATTTTTAAGAAGAGATGCTCCGGCTTGACTTCTTACTGCTACTTTAGGAACAGGACATCCCATATTGATATCGATAATATCTGGATGCATCATCTCATAGACCATTTGGGCAGCTTCAGTAAATGTTTCTACATCACTACCAAATATTTGTTGTGAAATAGGTCTTTCTGATTCTTCAAAATAAAGCATATTCTCTGTTTTTTTACTATGATATACCATTGCTTTATCAGAAACCATTTCGGCACACACTAAAGAAGCTCCCATCTCTTTACAGATTCTACGGAAAGCACTATTACATACTCCTGCCATGGGCGCTAAAATAACTTTACCATCTAACCTTACGTTACCGATATTCATATAATCACCAACTTTTTATTTATGATATGATTCATTATTTAATATTTTAAAACTACGATAAATTTGTTCTAATAGGATTAACCTAAATAAGCCATGTGGATACGTTAGTTTAGAGAACGATAATTTATAGTTAGACATTTCTTTAATATCTTCCCTAATACCAGCTGATCCACCAATAATAAATGTAATGTTAGGATAGCTAATAAATGTTTTATCAATTTTATCTGCTAAATCTATTGAAGATAATTCTGTACCCTCAATGCATAATGATATGATGTAATCTTTGTTATCAATATGCTTTAGTATTTCATTACCTTCATCATTTATATTACTATCAGGTAATTCGATTAAATTAATCTTATGGTATTTACTTATTCTTTTTAAATAATCATTAATACCATCTTTTAAATAGCTTTCTTTTAATTTACCAACACAAATAATCTTAATCATAATATCCCTCTACGTGATATTTTAACACAAAATATATAAAAAATGTTGCAATTTCTTTAAAAATATTATATATTGAATGTGGATGTGATGTTGTCATGGGCTAACGCTCATAGTATTACATCCTTTTTTTGTTACTAAAAAGCAACCTCTAGGTTGCTTTATATTTTTTTATTTAAGTCATTTCTGTAAATCATTATTGTTCTTGGTTGCCTGTCCATACTTGGGAACCGCAGAAATATCTCCATATGATACAATACCATCAGAATTATAATATGTTGTTCTATATTGTTTCCCATTTGCATCATATGATGTTTGTTTTTTCATACGTTCCATACTATCGTCAGCATATTCTATTTCCCAGCTTTGTACTACTTTTTCTTCTCCACGTGCTCCTTCATATGTGTATCCCCTCTCTGTGGTGCCAGAATATTCGGTTTCCAACTTTTTGGCACCTGATTCAGCATAGTCTATATCTTTATATGGTTTACCATCTGCATCATATAGTGTTTGTTTTTTCATACGTTCCATACTATCGTCAGTATATTCTATTTCCCAGCTTTGTACTACTTTTTCTTCTCCTGGTGCCCCCTTGTATGTATATCCTGTTTCTTTGGCGCCAGCATAATCTGTTTCAAGACATTTTGCTCCCGACTCATCATAAGTTATTTTTTTATATTTATGCCCTTCGCCATCATATAGCGTTTGTCTTTCCATCTTTCCGCTACCGTCGTCTGCATACTCTATTTCCCAACTTTGTACTACTTTTTCTTCTCCTGCTGCACCTTCATATGTATAGCCTCTCTCTTGGGTGCCAACACGGGTAACTTCGCGTGTCTTAGCGCCATCTACATCATAATATGTGTCTATTGTACCCTCATCTGTAGTTTCTCTAATCCATGTTGGTAATTTAGGTGGCTGTGAAGTCTCTTCTTCTGGCGGAGTGTTATAGTCGATAGGATCATATTCTGTCATGTCATATTTCTGGTCACCCTTTAAATTCAATTGTGCTGCGTTTGTTTTAGCTGCGCGATAATACCCAATATCGCCAATATTAAAATCATTATTACTTAATGCCATTGAGGCACCTCCTTTATTATATATTATATATTTATGCTATCTTCAATGTCTACGGCAGACCAATTATAATTAAGCTTCTCTACATTAAGTTTAGTGTTTTTTTGTGGTTTTAATCCCTCTCTAGTATCTGCAAATATTTTATTAGTTTTATTTTTAAATACTGTTAAAGAATTCTTTATACTAGTAATCATTGTTTTTAGATTTACTATTTCTGTTCTCAGCACATATACTTGATGAATTGCTTTAAAATCTGCATGGAAATTACATGAATTAACATATGACAATGCATTATTTAAATATCCTGTAGCATTGTCTAAGTTTCTCATAACTTGCCAATAATATTCATCATCATAACGAAGTTTTGATCCTCTTTTACAACCGAAACTAGCGAACAAGTTATCAAATGAATTCTTTAAAAATTCTAATTCTTGATACATGCTTTCTATTTTATTTAAATAATTATCTATTTCATACTTATCTTTTTTTAATTTCTCGACAAGAACTGTTGCTTGCGGGCTATACCATCCGCCATCAACATTTTTTAACATATTATAGGTAGAATTTATGTCGTCCTTATATTTTCTTTTGCTATTTTTATATTTATTGATACCATCAGCTAAGGTAGAAGTATTTAATATAAAGTATCCCATAGTATTACTCCTTATTAATCGCAGGAATAATATAATACGTTACATTATTAATCTGATTACCTATTCGGCCTATAATATTATTAATATTACTACTATATAATGGGACATCATTAATCATTGCAAATTTTTTAATATTATTTATGGCATTACTTAATTCATTTTTAGCATAATTTAGATTATTTTTTACCATGTTCATATTATGATTCATACCATCTCACCATACCTTGTTCTAATTATATTATACAATAACAAGTAAGAAAAGAAAAGAACTAATTTCTTAGTTCTATTGCCATCTTGAATTACCAATATCAACATTTTTGATATCTTTTGTTATTTCATTAAGTTCTGACGAAATGTTTTTAGATACATTACCATATGGTTTTGTTACTAAATCATCTATTGCATTGTACATATCTTTCATTGCTGTAGCTATTTCGTTAGCAACTTCTAAATGTGCTACAACTAGACTTTCATACGCTTGTTTCAATTCATCATTTTTCATGAACATGTTTATTTCTGCGTAGTAAGCTTCTGTTGTGCTTAGTTGATGACCATGAAGATCTGCGACATAACTGCCTATCTTTTCTTTAATTATGTCAGCCGCTTTGTCCGTGGTAAGTCCTAAATCCATATCCTCAGTAAAGCTTCTAGGTCTATATTCGACGATATCTTCTTCTGGAAGCGATAATTCTGGAGCCACAACTGCCTCGATATCTGATGTTAATTCACTTTGTCCACTAAAAACATTACTGTTTTGCATTTGTCTTAGCGAGTCAGCAGTAATAGCTATTAGATTTAATAACTTTTGAACTATTTTATGTGATACACGATAACAATCGGATATTTTCTTAGCAAATATTTTTTCATAGTTTTGCTCATCCTCACCTACCCAATTTGCTTGTAGTGTATCTACAACTCCAATCCATTCTCTTTTAATATAGGCGCCATAATTATCATAGTTTTCAACTATCTTATTCATTAAGTCTTTTGCTCCCTTAATGTTATAAGCAAATCTTAATGATGAGCCGCCGCCACCTCCATCACTTACAGATACATTTACATTTGCTGGCATTACCATATTATTTCCTCCTTTATAGTATTATCTACTATTAATTCTATTATATCTACTATAGTGAATTAAGGCAAGTATTTAGTTAAAATGTTGACATTTTAGTGTAAAGAAAAGAACTAGTCGCAATAACAACTAATTCTTTTATTCATAATAAACTACTTCTTGATCTTCGAACTTACATAAGCTAGGTATTCTATCGTTTTCTTGTCTTGACAGACATATGAATCTTTAACGGAAGATAAAATACTTGTATAGTTTCTAACAATGCTTTCAATTTTTTTTAGTTCGTCTTGCTGCGCTATTATTCCATCAAATATATCGCCAATATAATTGCCTTGATAGCAAGTTTCAATTACATTAATTGAATCAATTATGTTCGATGTATCTTTACGTATACTTTTTGCGTTAAGATCATTTACTTGCATGATTTTATTTATAATATCATAATCTATACCAATCATATAAGTCCTCCTTTTTAGTCTAATATTAAATGTTAATTATGTTATCCTTTCAATGCTCAGTGCGCGAAAGAATGGTTACATTGTTGTGTTCCACCTTGAATTACCAATGTTAGTTTTTTTAATATCACTTGCTGCCTCACTTAAATTATCTGTCAAGTTTTTGGCAATACCACTATATGGCTGTGTTACAAGTTTATCAACGGCATCATACATAACTCTTACTGCTGTATTAATTTCAGTGGTTGCTTCAGCGGAAGACTCAATAAAACCTTTTAAATATTTTTTTACTTCTTCGTTTGTTACAAAACTATCAACGCCTTTAGAACATTCATAAAATGATGACTGCCCTGTTTTGTTAATTCTATTCACGTAATTGTTAATCTCAGTTTTAATTTCATTTGCTGCCATTGACGACGTCAATCCTAAATCCATATCCTCAGTAAAGGTCCTGGGACGTACCGCAACAATATTGTAATCCGGATCACTAATATATGGGATTACCGTGGATATGAGTGTATCTGCTGCTTCAAAAAAACCAGCCGAATATGAGCTTACATCAATAGCCGTTTGACCTTCAAAAGTATTTGCACTTTGGGCTTCAACATATGCCTTAGCAATCTTTTCGATAGTTTCAGCCGTGTACAATATTACTTTACCTGAGCAATTGTATAAATCTACAATTCTATTGGCAAATATTCTTTCATAATTTTGTTCATCGACACCTACCCAGTTTTTTTGCAAAACATTAACTATATCTTCCCAACCATTTGATATCTCATCTCTCAAAGTAGTATATGTATCACTAATTTGGTTTATGAGCGATTGCGCGGCTTTTAAATTAAATGTATCCTTGCCAGACCCTCCACCGCCATCACTTATAGATGTATTATTGGCTACCATTGCCATATGAATTCCTCCTTTGTAGTGTTATCTACTATCTGATTATATATTATATTTATTTTTGCATTTAGTCAATAATTGTGGCTATTTTTGACACTTTGGGGATGTAAAAAAGGATTATATCAATATAATCCTTTTACTATTTGTGATACCTGTTTCTCTTACAACTGCTGCATTATCATATATTTTTGATGTTTCTGGATCAAGTAAATAATGTCTATCATTTTTAGTTAAAATATCATCGGTTAATTCGTTGACTGATTTGATGATTAGATCTAATACTTTTTTTATTGTATCATTTGCAGGAATAAGTATTTCATATTCACTGTCAACAGATGGAATATAAACGTTTACTCTTATTTTATTCTTCATCTTCTTCACCTTTTTCTCCCACTATTTTAACTAAATCACCCTTCCCGTTATTTACGATCCAAGCAAATTGTTTATTAATTTTTTCTTTGTATTTGTTGGAGTATTCATCCAGTGTTATGACTGTTTGTTCCATGAATCCTTTGCCTACCCAAATACCATTTCTGTTATTTACATTAGATGAATACCAATTTTCATAACCAATTTTCTTAAATTTAAAACTAGGTTCTACGAATAGGATATTAATATTTTCTAATGTCTTAATACCATTGAAGAAACCTTTAAATTTTTGTTCATTCAATGAACCTTGGAATTTTTCTAATCCAGTAATAATACATAATACTTTGGTACTCTTGCCATCAATTTGTGTATCTAAGAAATTTTCAAATTGTAAGATAAATTCTTCAAAATTTTTATCGACATAGGTATTTACCATACCACCAATACTAGATAGTTTTTGTTCTGTATCTATCAATACAATCATATGATTTAGTTTTCTGACACCTTGAATAATTGTTTTTAATACGTCAATGCAATTATTTATGTCCAACGAACTTAAAATATTAGCTTTGTCTTCAAAGAAATTATAATTTGCCAATTTTAGGCTCTTTTTACTTATTCCGAGTGGTAGGGCATTGATATTAGTCATATATGGTACTAATTGTTCTATGGTGATACTTTCTGGTAAAGATGGGATGTGAGGAGCTACGGCATTACTTTTTGTTTTTTCTACCTTAGCCTTTTCATCAACAAATGACAACATATTATCAATATCACATACAGTAGCTGTTTGAAATTCATATGGTTCATCATCTTTGAATATTCCACGACCATCAAATTCAGCTGGATAAATATTGCCTATCTTACCAAATACATCAATATAGTCACCGCGATCATTCATATTCATAGCATATGTATGTTGGAAATTTCTTTCTAACTTACTATAGATACTTCTTCCGTTCGTAGCGCTTATTAACATGTTTATACCGTATCTTTCACCATCACGAGTCATTCTGACAAAGAAATCTTCATATTTATCATGATTTTCCTTAAATGAATCATAGTTATTGATAATTAATAGTTTTATAGGCATCTTTTTTCCACTATTTTTGATATATGTTTTATATTCTCCATTAAAATCTGCAAATAATTTCTTTCTTTCTTCCATTTCGTTGGCCATATTATCGAATAGTTTTAACATTTTATCTTCTTCACCAGCAAAGATAACATCTCCGACTTGTGGGAATTTATTAAATACTCTTAATGATTCAGATCCAAAATCAATAATATAAATATTGATATCTTCAGCAGTATATCTAGTACATATAGAGTATACAAGTGATTGAATAAGCATTTCTCTTGCTGTTGGAATCATACTATAAACTAATGTGTTACCTTCATCATCTATTGGTAATGTAAGGATATTTTGGAATTGTTTAGATGGTGCATCATATTCACCTAATACTGCTGTAACAGTCGTATCTATTGGATAATTATATTTTTTAATAATATCATCAACATAAATCGTAGCTGGTATACTATCTAACCATAAGTTCCTAGCTCTTAGGTTTTCTCTTTCACCTAATTTACAGATATATTTTAAGACATTAGATAGTTCATCGCCCACGCTTGATGTCGTCTGACCTTGGCTTGTTTCGTCAGCATTTTTATATACTCTTCCAATATTATCAATAAAGGAAATAGATCTATCATATTTCTTTTTAACGATATCAGATGGTTTATAACTTGCTCCAGACCATCCTGATTGTCCTAAGACAAATACTTCATCATTACCTACTTGTAAATAAAATCTACCTGCATTAGTAATAGTTGCAGCGTCTGGTCTTTTTAGCATTTCGTTACTATCACCAGCATCTTGCACTTTCAAACAAACTCTAAATTTAGTATTAGACCAGATTTGATCATTTACGACACCACTAGGTTTCTGAGTAGCAAGTATTAAGTGGATACCCAAGCTACGACCAATACGTGCTGCCGAAATTAAATCATCCATGAATTCTGGTTGTTGACTTTTTAATTCGGCAAATTCATCACTAATAATGAATAAATGAGGCATTGGTTCATCTATTTTCTTTTCTCTAAAGAATCTTTGATATTTATAGATATCAATAGTACTTTCACCTAATTTATCTCTTACTTCATTAAACTTTTGCTGTCTACGTTGAAGTTCGCTATTGATACTTACTAAAGTTCTATTTAATTCAGCCTTGTCTAAGTTAGTAATAGTACCCGCTAAATGTGGAAGTTTTATACCCTGTGTTTTATTTTGAAAAGCTCCTGCTAATCCTCCACCTTTATAGTCTATTAGAATGAAAGCTACTTCGTTAGGACTATAATTTAAGGACATAGATAAGATATAAGTAATAATAAATTCTGATTTACCACTACCAGTAGTACCAGCAATTAATCCATGTGGACCATGATATTTTTCATGTAAGTCCAAATATATTGGATTGCCTTCATCATTTATGCCGACTTGAGCTCTTAGAGATTCAACAGGATTATTTAACTTCCATCTGTTTAATATATTTAATTGTTCTACCTTTCCGACATTAAACATTTCTAAGAATCCTAATGACTTAGGTAAATTTCTCAGATCTTCGGTGTATTCAATCGGGATGTTTGCTAGTTTTTTAATGCATTCTGGAATGTTAATATTATATTCTAATTCTTTATTGAATACTTGTTTAGAATAATTATCAATTGCAGTACATAGAATTGATGACTCTTGATCTAGATATAAGAAATTGACGCATTCACTTGGTAAACGACGCAATTGATTCTCAACACATACCAAACCGAAGCCACAGTCTCCTTTAAATTTTAACATTTCTTCAACTACTTCTAATCTTCTAATCATTGGATAATCATCAGTGAATATTAAATAGTATGGTGAAAATGT
>JAEEZV010000056.1 GCA_016291995.1 Caryophanales bacterium | reverse complement strand
TGGTCTATTAAATACTTTTTGAAACTGTGGCATAAGTGTATCCCATGTATTTGTTATTGTGTCATCAATATCAATCCCTATTTTCATATCATCACCTACTTAAGAAGTAATTTTAAGGCTTCTTTTATTTTTGCTTCGATTGGTAAACTTGTATCTACGTTTTTAATTACTTTTTTAATATCTACTTGTTTATATCCTAGGGCTACTAACGCATCTGATAATTCATCATCTTCTTTAGTAACTGGATCATTATTAGTATGTAATTTACCTTTTAAGTCTAAAATTATTTGTCTTGCTACCTTGTCACCTATTTTAGGAAATTTCTTTAAATAAAGAATATTTTCTCTTTCAATGGCATCCATAATACCGGTAGTAGATCCGGTTGCAAACATTGGAATAGCCATTTTAGGACCAAGTCCTTTTACGGATATTAGTTTTAAGAATAAATCTAGGTCTTCTTTAGCAGTAAAACCATATAACGAATATTCATCTTCTCTGATTGAATTATATGTATATACGCGATATTTTTCATCTATTTTGTAAGAATATGGATTAGATACATATATTAAATATCCAATACCATTATTATTTACAATAATATAATTTGATTCAATATCTGTAACAATACCTTCTATATATCCATACATATTATTTAAATTCCTTTATATCGCTATTAGTTAATCCTTTTAGAACTGTCATATCCATTTCTTTTACCATACCAGCGTCTTTATCAATATTCTTAATTGTATCATTAATCATGATAGTAAATAACTCTTTATAAGAAATATTTGCTTCTTCCCATAAATGATGTGAAAAGCATGTTGGAATACTATTTATTTCATCAATATATAGTTTTTTCTTTTTGGTATCATATAAGAAATCAATTGTTGATAAACCGGTATTATTAAAGAAATTAATTGTTTTTTTAGCAAGTGAAATAATTTCTTCAGACATTTTTTCACTAATATTAGCAGGTACTGTTCTAACAATATTACCATTGCGATAGTTTTCTAGATTACATTTAGATATATAATCACGATATTCTAGATTTGTAGCTATTTCTTCGATGGCTGATATATATAATTTATCATTTGTTTTTAGTAATGAGATGTTATATTCAAGAACATCTTCAATTTTTTCTTCGATGACAATTTTTCTATCATATTTTAATACTTCATTAATAATTGTATCTAATTCTTCTTTTCTTTTAACTGTCTTAATACCAATTGATGAACCTAATGTAGCTGGTTTTACAATTAATGGATAATGAAGTTCGTCAATTTTCTTAAATAGAGCTACTTTGTTTTTATTATATTCATTGTCAAAACACCACACATATTTAAGTGTAGGTAGATCATTATGTTCTAATAATTGTTTAGTAAATACTTTATCTTGGCAAATAACTGATGAATAAATATTATTTGATACGTAAGGTATACCTATTGTCTTTAAGTATCCTTGAATATTACCATCTTCAGTACCTCTTCCATGAACCATTGGAATAATCAAATGAAGTTCAGCATATTCTCTTTTAATAAATCCAGCTGTTTCAAGAATAAATCTTCCTTTTTTATTAATTAGATTTACTTTAGTTGCATATTTTTCAATCAAATTAAAGTTATTAAAACTATCAATATATCTTAGACAACCTGATGAATACCATACTAAATCTTTTGTAATATATATTGGAATAATTTCATATTTGTCTGTATCAATATTATCCATAGCCTGTAGGGCTGTAATAATGGATAATTCATGTTCTAGACTATCTCCACCAAAGATAACACCTATTTTTAATTTCACACTAATCACCTTCATTTTAAGTATATTATAATAAAATTGGCTTGTCAAATATTATAACTAATAGATGACTATTATGTATAATCTTTGTAAAGTAAAAAGAAAAAGGAACAGTTACGCACGTACTGTACCTTTAAAGCTTGCTTTTTTTACTCTTTTCTTAACTTGTTTTGGAACTAAAACATAATCAGTATTATCGTTTAAGATATTTTTCCCAATAATAATCTTTTCATATTTACCTGGTTCATTATCTAGAGTATAGAATATGTCATCAAAAGCATTGCTTATCGTATCGATTAAGCCTCTTGCTCCGACACCTTGAGATATGGCATCGTCAGCAATGATTTCAATTAATTCATCTAAGTTTTCTATAATTATACCATCTCTATTATAAAGAGAGGTAACTACTCTTTTTAGTTCGCTATCTTCGGAATTTTTAATAAGATCTATCATGATTATCTTGGTCATAGCATCTAATTCAACAAAGACAGGTAATCTTCCTACTAGTTCCTTTTTTAAGCCATAACGTTTTATTTTTTCTTTGGTAGATAGCTTTTCCTTTTTCGTATCCTTCTTTTCTTCACCACTGGTAAAACCAAGTTTAATCTTTTTACTTTGTGCCTCAGCTTCTTCGAAAACTTCAGAAAAAGCTCCAGTACCTACGAATATTATATTAGATGTATCTATAGTAAAACTCTCACCGGTAGCTGGATTTAATTCAACAGTCTTAACTGTACCTTCGATTATCTTTAAGAGTTCGTTTTGAACGCCGGTGGTACTTACGCTACCCTCACCTCTACCAGCAAGCTTATCTATCTCATCTAAGATGACAATAGATTCTTCGGCTAATTCTTCATCACAACCACAGTTATAATAAATTTCTTTTAATATATCATCTACGTTCCCGCCTTGATAGCCGGCTTGTGATATGCCAGGAATTGGGAAAATTGTAAGCGGTATGCCTAGTATTTCTTGTAATTTTTGGAAGATCATCGTTTTTCCTACACCGGTAGGTCCAACCACTAACATATTCCTTTTAGTCATTTCAGGACGTTTTTTAGCAATGCAAAGAGATGTTACAATCTTTTTAACAGCAGCATCTTGACCTTTTACACTCTTTGTTACTTCTTTGACAATGTCTTTAGCTTTCCTCATTTTAACTTTGGTATCCTTTTTAGGACTATCGTCATCATCTAGAATCATCATAGCTTCACCTGGTTCTTGAATGAATACTCTTTCTTTATTGCCAGGGTATCTATAATATCTAAATGTCTTTTGATAGTTAAACATATGATCTTTGGCTTTTTCAAGAGCTGTTTTTTTAATCTTTTCCAACTCTGGAATTTTTGATGGTTCTATCTCACTTTCATCGACATTTCCACGAACATCAAGGGTTAACCTAATACCATAGCCACATGTTCCAACTTCGGCCTTAGTAATATGTTCATATATCACATTATCTTTATCTTTAAAGGTATTACTCTTATCATCGTGAATACCCTCTAC
>JAEEZV010000055.1 GCA_016291995.1 Caryophanales bacterium | reverse complement strand
TTTCTTCCTTAGTACAATCTGCATAGATGTATTTTGGAAACACAATGAAAACAAGTAGTAGTAATATCATATATACATGTTTTTTCATAAAATACCTCCTATGCATATTTTCCTACTATTTTAAGTATAGCATATTTATATTAAAAAAAAAAGATTTTTTTAATCTTTTTTCTTTTTAATAACGCTTAAATAATTTGACTATGCCGGCTATTATAAAAGACCCTCCAAGGATATATAAAAGGATAGCTGTGTTTTTGGCATCAGATGGGATAATGGCATCTTTGGGATTACGAGGATTATATTTTACTTTCAAAGTCTTGCCAATGCTTTTATCAAAAGTTGAGCAGCTCATTTCAGTAACTTGATATTTTCTATCATTTACTTCATATTCTAAAACATTTCTTCCTCCAGAAGTAGTTCCATCTTCATCAGTAATTTCACATTCTTTAATTTCAACGACTGTGGCTGTCGTTTCAACAAAATCTTTGTATTTTTCTTTTCCAAAGTATGTCGTTTTGTTGGCAAATATCAAAATACCTAATCCAATTGCTAGGGCTATAATTGCTACTATTTTATTATTCATATCACACCTCTATTATTATGATAACACAAATTTAATTATTGTTAAAGTATTTAATGATAGCATATGCTAAATTATCTATAATAATGTCTTGATACTCTTCATGAGTTAATCTATATCTATCATCTGAATTTGATAAAAATCCTACTTCAATTAAAACTCCAGGACTAGTTATATTGTTATACATGTAGTATGAACCATTATATTTAGGTATTCTTACATTATATGTTTTTTCTTTAATATAATTTGTTAGAGATTTAGCTAATTCTTTGTTTTCTTTATTTTTATTGTTATAGAATATTTGCAACCCTTTATATCTAGTATCAGATAAATAATTTAAGTGAATAGATAAATAAATATCTGGTTTCGTTTTATTTATTAAATAAGCTCTATTTATTAGATCACTTCTTTTGCGATTCTTTTTTGTTAGCGATAAATCTTTATCTATTTCTCTAGTTAAATATACTGTAGCTCCATAAGATATTAGTTTTTCTCTTAGTTTTTTACATAGTATTAAATTGATATCTTTTTCATAGATGTTTTTATATGTTGTACCACTATCAACACCACCATGTCCTGGATCCAAATAGATAGTTTTACCAAGTAATTCATAACCATTTACGATAGCATAAGTCTTGGAAATGGAAATTATAATAAGAATTAAAAATAATAATATAAATTTCTTCATAGTTAAATATATTTGCAAATAATTGGAAATATGCTATAATATAGGGCGTTTTTGAGGGGATTTTATGGATAAAGAGATTAATATGTGTTGGGAAGCCGCTTGCAATGATGAATACTTAGTTGCAGAACTTCAGAAGAAGATGCAATCTATAAAAGAACAAATTCGTTTTTTAAATGTTGAGGCAATTTATAGTTACGATGCATATACAACAGAAGTCGCCATACTAATTACTAGTATTGCTAGATATCATGATGCCCTATACTACGGAATTCTTTTGGATTCTTTGATACAGCAGGGTACTTTTTCAGAGAATGGTAGTTTTAGATATAACGTTGATGTGCATGATAAAGTAGATTTTTATGATGGAATAAATGTTATTACCGGAGTTGGAGTATGTAGACATATTTCCGGATTTATTGATGATGTTATAAATAAAACAGATAAATCTTCCAAAACATTTCATTGTTATGAATCCAGTGATGTATCTGATGATACTAATAAAGGAGCTAATCATGTAATTAATTTATTAATGCATGGCAAGAAATTAATTGGATATGATCCTACTGATCACGCTTTATACTATTTTGTAGACGGTAAAACAATGTGTAGATACTACCCAGATAATTCAACGTTTTTGCATTACAGAAAGCATTGTGAGTTTATGTTCTGCAGTGTAGAATATAAATATTCTGATATGATTACTAATGCATATGATTCATTTAAGTATAATCTTATACATCCAATTAAGTTTGTTAGCCTTCGTAAGAAAGCATATAGGGATATTGCTAATAATATGGATATAATAAATGAATTCGGGAAAAAGAATAAAGATTTAGTTAGAAAAATAGCAAAATAAAAGTTATACCTTTGGGTATAACTTATTTTTTTAATAATTCTGCTAATTTTTGTTTTTCTTCAGCTAATTTTTGTCTATCTAACTCAACGATATTAGCAGGAGCTTTATTGACATAGTTTTCGTTTGATAATAGTTTTTCTCTTCTTTCAATAGATGATTTCAACATATTAATTTGATTTTCTTTTAATTCTTTGTCACTATCAGTTTCAATCTTTTCATAATAGATAGTAGCTTTTATGTTCTTAGAAAATACTTTATATGATTTAATATCTAATGGTTTATCTATTAGATTATCTTCTAATCTCAACACTTTAATTATTAAATCAATATTATCTTTTGTATCAAACATTATTTTTAAATCTTTAGTCATATTATTCTCTGCTTTAACATTTCTAAATGATTTAATAAATTCAACAGAATCATCGATTAATTCTTCTTCTTTAAAGATATATTCTTTATTATATTCTGGATATTTAGAAGTCATTATAGATTCTGATTCTTTTACCGGTAACATCCCATATATTTCTTCAGTTACAAATGGCATAAATGGATGAAGTAACTTTAAGATACCTGTCAGAATATAACAAAGGGTACTTTTAGTACTAATATCTCCAATTGTATATTTAGCCATTTCTATATAATAATCACAGAAATAATTCCAAGTAAATTCATAAATAGAAGATCCAGCATTATTAAATTCATACTTATCCATAAATTTAATAGTTTCATGTAATGTCTTTTCAAATTTAGATAAAATCCACTTGTCTTCTTTTTTTAAATTAGTAAGACTGATTTCTTTTAGATCTTCAATATTGCTTAAAACAAATCTAGCGGCATTCCATATTTTGTTGATATAGTTCCATGAAGCTTTAATTTTTTCTTCATCAAAACGCATATCAGTTCCTGGAGCAACATCAGTAGCTAGATAATATCTTAGAGAATCGGCACCATATAATTTTACCATATCAAATGGATCGATACCATTACCTAAACTCTTAGAAAATTTTCTTCCTTCTTTATCTCTAATTAAGCCATGGATTAAACAATCTTCGAATGGTCTTTTACCTAATAGTTTTTCACCTTGGAAAGTCATTCTATTAACCCAGAATGGGATAATATCATAACCGGTTACTAGACACTGATTTGGATAGTACTTCTCAAGTAATTTGGTACTACTTGGCCAACCTAATGTGGCAAATGGCCATAAAGCACTAGAAAACCAAGTATCTAATACATCATTATCTTGTACCCATCCTTCTTCTTTTGGTGCTTCCATACCTACGTATATTTCATCACCTTTATACCAGGCAGGAATTCTATGTCCCCACCAAAGTTGACGTGATATACACCAGTCATAAGTTATTTCCATCCAGTGATTCATTATTTTTTCATATCTAGATGGATAGAAATTAACTTTTTCATCTTTTTTCTTTTGTGTTTCTAACACTTTATCAGCTAATGGTCTCATTTTAACAAACCATTGTTTTTTCAACATTGGTTCAACCATAACACCGGTTCTTTCACTGTGTCCTACTTCGTGAACTAATGGTTCAATACCTAAAAGTAAGTCTTGTTCTTTTAAATCTTTTAATACTGCTTCACGGCACTCTTCTCTTGTCATACCATTATATTTACCGGTTAATTCATTCATTGTAGCATCGTCATTCATGATAATAACACGTTCTAGATTATGTCTATTACCTACTTCAAAGTCATTAGGATCATGAGCAGGAGTTATTTTTACAACACCGGTTCCTTTTTCCATATCTGCATGCTCATCAGTAATAATAGGTATTGGTTTATTAACTAATGGTAATATAGCATTTTTACCAACATATTTTTGATATCTTTCATCATTTTCATTAACTGCTACGGCAGTATCACCAAATAGTGTTTCTGGTCTAGTTGTAGCTACATCTAGATATTCATCACTACCTTCAATTTTATATTTCAAGTGGTAAAAAGCACTTTTTTCTTCAGCATATATTACTTCTTCATTAGATAAAGCTGTCTTAGCTACAGGATCCCAGTTAATAATCTTTTCTCCACGATATATTAATCCTTCGTTATAGTAATCAACAAATACTTTTTTAACGGCTTCAGATAAACCTTCATCTAGGGTAAATCTTTCTTTAGAGTAATCTAGAGCTACGCCAAGTTTTGCCCATTGCTTTCTGATAATATCGCCATGTTCATGAGTCCAATCCCAGCAAGCCTCTAAAAACTTTTCTCTTCCGTATTCATATTTATTGATGCCCTCTTCTTTTAATCTTTTTACTACTTTAGCTTCCGTAGCAATAGCAGCATGATCCATACCTGGTAACCACAAGGTATCGAATCCCTGCATTTTTTTATAACGAATTATAATATCTTGAAGAGCAACATCCCAGGCGTGTCCTAAGTGTAATACACCGGTAACATTTGGTGGAGGAAGAACAATACAATAAGGTTTTTTACCACTATTTTCATCACACTTGAAATAGTCTTTTTCTAACCAAAAATCATATTTGTTTTCTTCAACTTGTTCATGATTATATTTTTTGTCTAACATCTTTGCACCTCTCTTTTAGATATTTAATAATTTCTTCATAATATTCTTTAAATATCTTTTTGTTTTTCATACCTTCATACATTTTATCAATATATTTTTCTTCATATATTCTACGGATACTGTAATCATAATTTAAATCAAATATTAATGAAAATTTAGCAAGAGCACGATCATTTTTAGTTTTTATTATTTTTCTATCTATTGGTTTATGTTCAAAAAACTGTTTTCTTACTTCATCTGTTATTTTTGAATCATCATTAGTAACTTCTAATAGTCTCCATGTAGAGAAGGCATATAAAATATCTATTTTATCAGCATCTCTTATTATTTTTGCATGAAGTAATTCTCGATCATTTAAACCGCTTTCAATAATATATTTATTGTGATTTCTAATAGCTTTTTTAACTATTTCATAGTCTTTTTTAGCAAGATCATAATTATTTATTTCTCCTTCATCAAATAATATTTTAGCTCCTTCATCACCATGGTCAAAAGAATCTTCATCATCAAATGTTTTATACTCTGTCCATTGTTTGAATCTAGCTATATCATGTAAAAGTGCAATTAAGGATGCTAAATCTCTTTCAACGGTATCTAAGTTGATACTCCGACAAACTTCTTCAGATTGATGGACTACTCTATATGAATGATTATATTTATAACCAATCATTTTTTCATCCATATCATATTTCATTACATACTTATCAAATTCATCATAATTTTTATCCATTTTATTCCTCCAAAATAAAAAGTCTATCGTGAAAGGACGAATATCGCGGTACCACCTTTCTTATAGACTTTAGCTATCACTCGATACTTTAACGCAGTAAACGTTATATCTTACTAATTTCAGATATAAAGCTCAAAAGCTACCTTCAAATACTTCAAATATTAGTTTACACCAACCACTAACTCTCTATAATTATCTGTATTCTACTCCTCTTCTTCGTCGCTTTTTCATGTATTATATCATAATACTTATTATTTGCAAGTTAATTTAATTGTTTATTTAAATAACTTTTTAAGACAGTTTCTATTTGTTTAAAGAATTTTTCTAATTTATGATCTTCAAATACTAATGAATTCACTATCTTAGTAATATAATCATTTTCTTTAACAATTTCATAACTAATTTTATAATTCATATTAAATAGATTAGATAAAATTATTAAAACATTATCAGCATTATTATCAGACAATTTAGTATCGACATGTTTAAATGTTTTAAAATCATCATAAACTAAACTACTTGGATATGTGTTAATACGATTATCAATATATGGATAATTAATTAACATACGAAGTTCTTCAAGTCTATAGACATCTTTCATAATATTGCAGATACATACTGTTTTATCATCAATCTTTTTAGGTAATCCTTCTTTATTGTGACAGAAAATTCCTAGTTTAATAATATTATCATATTTAGTTTCTTCAGTTATTTTACGAATTAATCCTTCATCAAATAATATTTCAATTGATTTCATGGACATATCTTCTTCCATGGCATCTAAATAATTATGAGTTTTAGTCTCAAAATTACCAATGTCATGAAATAGAGCTATAAGTTCAATAATAACTATTTCTTCTTCATTAAAAATGCCTAGTTCAGTAGCTATAACTTTTGCTAAATCCATAGATTTTAATGAATGGAAATATTTAGCTTTAGCCCAGGCTGTAGTCATATCTATTTTTTTAATATATTCTTCAAAATATTTTAATAATCTACTACTTTTCATAAATACCTCTCTCTAGTAAAATCTTTGCTTGTTATCATTATAAGTATATAACAAAAATGAATAATTTTCAATTATATATGTATAATAATTCTAGAATATGGAAATTATTGGTAATAATTTTACCAAAGTTGGTAATATTCTTACAGAGGACATAATATTAATCGTTATTTTATTATAATTAGTTTAGGTGATGGCATTATGGATTTAGGAACTAAAATTAGGAATATTAGATATAACCATAACATGAGTCAAGAGGAAATGTCTAAGGTTTTAGAAATAAATAGAAATTATTTATCTAGAATAGAAACTAACAAATCTTTACCTACATCTGAAGTATTAACTAAACTATCAGATAGATTTAATGTTAATATCAATTCATTACTTGGATTAAATTTAGATGGTTCTGATGGTGAAAAGACTAAGGTTAGAAAGATTAAGAAGATAAATCAATATTGTTCTTATCTATCAAATTCGGAATTAGACTTTGTCGTCAATATTTTAGCAGTCATGTCTAATAATACAAAAATATAAACAGTTAGTATACTGTTTTTTTTGTTTTTTGATATAATATATATGTAGGTGATTATATGTTTAGTGTCAAAGATATTGTTTCAATATGCAAAGGAACACTTATATGTGGTGATACAGATATTGAAATTAATAATTTTAGTATAGATACAAGAAAGATTAATCCAGGAGATGTATTTGTTGGAATAAATAGTGGAAACAAATATTATCTAGATGCTTTTAATAACGGAGCAATGGTTGCTATTCTTGATAATGAAGAAGAAATAAAAGAAAAGATGGGGACAATAATACTTGTAGATGATAGTACTAGAGCCCTACAGGAATTAGCAAAATATAAAAGAAGTATGTATGATATACCAGTAATTGGAATTACGGGTAGTGTCGGTAAGACATCAGTTAAAGATATGGTTACAAAAGTAGTTGGTAGCAGTTATAATGTCCTTGCTACTTTGGGTAATATGAATAATGAAATTGGTCTTCCACTAACTATTCTTGGCCTTAAAGATCATAATGCAATGGTCTTAGAGATGGGAATGGATCATATGGGTGAGATGCATATGTTAACAAGTATTGCCAAACCGACAATAGCTCTTATTACAAATATCGGGACAGCTCATATTGGTAAACTGGGTAGTAGAGAGAATATTTTAAAAGCAAAGATGGAAATAACCGATAGTATGAATAATGGTCCATTAATTATCAACAATGATAATGATATGTTAAGAACGGTTAAATACGATAATTTAATTACGGTGGGTATCGATAATGATAGTGATTATATGGCGCATGATATTCAAGATAATATATTCTCTTCAAATTTCTATATCAATGATAATTATATATCTATTCCCGTCGGTACAAAGGCATTTATTTATAACTCCTTGTTTGCATACGCTGTAGGTAAGAAATTAGGTATATCTGATGATAAGATAATTAATGCCCTTGAAGATTTTAAATTGACTCCACATAGATTAGAACTTGTTAAGAATAAAAATTATACGATTATTGATGATACATATAATGCAAGTTTAGATTCAGTTAATAATTCCCTATCTTTACTTAGTAAAGTAAAAGAAAGAAAGATGTTTATTTTTGCAGATATTTTAGAATTAGGTGACTATGCTAAGGAAATACATAAAGAAGTTGGTAAAAGCGTCATAGATAATAAGATTGATGTACTAATTACGGTTGGAGAGAATTCATTAGAAACACATAATGTTGTGTATGATGCCGGCATTAAGGCATATCACTATAAAGATAATCGCGAATTATTAAAAGAAATTGATGATATAACTGATCATGGTGATATGATTCTAGTTAAAGGATCTAATGGAATGCACCTAGACGAAGTTGTAGAACATTTAAAAAATGTATAATAAAACGCTCTAATTTTTAGAGCGTTTCTTTTCTTTTAATAAATCTTCATAATATTTTTGACTATCAAGGATTATCTCCCTCAAGACTTCTTCTTTTGTATTTGGA
>JAEEZV010000009.1 GCA_016291995.1 Caryophanales bacterium | reverse complement strand
TGGAATGTCTGTACACCATCTGTAATTTCTTTCTTTAAATCTTCTTTAGCATATTTTTCACAATCAGCTTTTTTAAATTTTCTCTTTTTATATTTATTTAAATACCAATTATAACTATCTCTTACAAATGGTGCCACGTGAGTAAGGGTAATGGTAGCTCCGCCATACTGACTAGATGATACAGCGGTAATTACCTGGGTAGCAATAGTCATGGCAGTTAAAAACTTATGAGGTTTCTCAATCATAATACCATTCATATTAGTACCATTTTGTAAAACATCTTCAAGATTAATTAAATCACAGTTGTGTAAGACATTTTGAGCAAAGTAATCAGCATCATGGAAATGAATAATACCATCATCATGAGCTCTTACAATATCTTCAGGTAGTAAAAATCTTCTCGTTATATCCGTACTAGTAATACCGGCTAAGTAGTCTCTTTGAGTTGTTACTACTCTAGCATTCTTATTAGAGTTTTCGGTATTCCAATATTCATTTTCACCATCAATTAGTTCTTTAATGGATTGGTCAGTAGTATTACTCTTTCTTACTAATTCTCTAGTATATCTATAGGTAATATATTTTTTAGCTAAGGCATATTTACCAATAGACATAAGTTTCATTTCGATAATGTCTTGAATATCCTCTACTAAAATTCTTTTCTTTCCTAAATGTTCAATATATTTGATAATATTCTTAATTTGTGTGGGAGAGGCTTGATCCATTTCTTCCACATCATTGTTTGCTTTCATTATAGCATTTTCTATTTTATCTGGAGAATAATCCACCATGTGGCCATCTCTTTTTATTACTTTCATAACTCCTCCTTATTATCAAACATATGATATCATAAACTATTAAAATATCAATGTTGCAATTGCAACATTTGCTATTTTTTGATAAAATTGAATTAGAGGTGTAAGATGAACGAACTATTTAATGGAATTGAAGATACTGATAAAATAAGGCTTTTACAAGCTTTAGAAAGTATTACAAGTAGATATGAAAAAAATAAAATAATACTGTCAAGTGTCAAAAGAGATAATATTGTCTGTATTGTATCATATGGTCATATTCAAGTTGTTAGATATGATAAAAATGGTAATCAAATTATTCTTGAAGACTTACATGACGGGGATATGTTTGGTTCTATTACATCGAATATTGCCAGTAGAAGTGTCGATATAATATCAAAAGAACCTTCTGAAGTTATAACATTTGAACTAGATAATATTATTAATTTTAATATTGATGTTCCAGGATACGATCAACTTTTAAAAAATATTTTAAATATTTTTATAGTTAAACATAAGGAAGTTAGAACACATTTAGAGATAGTATCTAAAAAGACAATTCGTGATAAATTATTAGCTTATTTTAGAACGATGTCTAAAAGCGAGAATAGATCTTTTATTTTACCGATGAGTTTAAGTAATTTAGCAGAATATTTAGCCACGAATAGAAGTGCTATGTCAAGAGAGTTAAAAGCGTTAAAAGATGAGGGTTTGATCGAAATTAAAGGTAAAAAGATTAAGATACTTTACTATATGTAAAAAACGGAGATATCTCCGTTTTTTTAAGCTTTTTCTACTTTAAATTTAACTGTATAGTCATTTATATCATAACTATCATTTAAGTCTTTAGATTCTTTAAATTCTAAGGCTAGTGTTTCTGCTTTTATGAATTCAACAAAATCTTTAATATCTTTTGTATATTCATCATTAGCTTCGTAGTAGACATATACTCTATCAGCTATATCAAAGTTATTATTCTTTCTTATTTGTTGTATCTTACTGATTGTTTCTCTAGCTAATCCTTCATTTAATAATTCTTTAGTTAATGTAGTATTTAAAACTATGAAATTATCTCCTTCATAACTTGAATCGAAACCTTCTTTTGATTCAACTCTTACTTCTGTCATATTAGGTTCTACCGTGAAGTCTTCACCATCTAATTTAACGGTTACGTTATCGCCATTAATTAGGGCTAATTTTTCTTTAGTATCTAAATTAACTAACGCTTCTTGGAACAATTTCATCTTAGGTCCTAAAACCTTACCTACTTCTTTAAAATTAGGTTTAATAACGAAATTAATGTATTCAGATAAATTCTTTTCAAATCTAACATTTTTAACATTTAATTCTTCTTTGATTAAATCTGTCAAGTCACCAATAATCTTTTCTTTTTTACCATCTAAGATTACTTCACTGATTGGTTGTCTTACTTTGATTTTAGCATCCTCTCTAACGTTTCTTCCTAAACTTATGAGATTTCTTACTAAATCCATTCTTTCTTCAATTTTATTATCAATTAATTTTTCATCATAAGTTGGAAAATCACTGAAATGAACTGATTCCTCTCCGGTTAGATTACGATATATTTCTTCAGTTACATATGGAATTACTGGAGCACATAATTTTGATAATCCTAATAACACTTCATATGTTGTCATATAGACAGCTTTTTTGCTATTATCTAATTTACTTGACCAGAATCTATCACGATTTCTTCTTATATACCAGTTAGATAAATCTTCAGATACAAATGATGTTATCAATCTTACAACATTATTTAAATCATATCTATCATATTCAAATGTTACTTCTTTAACTAATTTGTTATATTTTGATATTAACCATTTATCTATTAGTTGTCTATCTTTAACTGCTACATCACATTTACTTATATCAATATTATCGATATTAGCATATGTTTGGAAGAATGTATATGTATTTCTTAGTGGGTTAAAGAATTTACTGTGAACTTCTTTTAATCCTTCTAAATCAAATTTTAGTGGTGTCCATACTGGTGATACATAGAACATATACCATCTTACATTATCGGCACCATATTCTTTAATTGTCTCAATTGGATCGACAATATTACCTGTAGATTTACTCATTTTCTTTCCTTGACCATCTAGTACCATATCATTTACTACGACGTTTTTAAAGCATGATTTACCTGATATGATAGTTGATATTACTAGTAATACATAGAACCATCCACGAGTTTGATCTAGTCCTTCAGCAATAAAATCTGCTGGAAATTGTGATTCAAATAGTTCAATATTCTCAAATGGGTAATGGAACTGAGCATATGGCATACTTCCTGAGTCAAACCATACATCAAGTACATCTAATACTCTAGTCATCTTTTTACCACATTCTGGGCATTTTAGATGAAGATCATCAACGTAAGGACGATGCAATTCCATCTTATGGACATCTACTTTTTCAACGACTTTTTCTTGTAATTCATCTAATGAACCGATTACTTCTTTATGGCCACAAGAGCATTCCCATATAGGCATTGGACAACCCCAATATCTGCTTCTTGAAATACCCCAATCAATCATATTATCTAGCCAATTAGCAAATCTTTTTTCACCAACATATTCTGGATACCAATTAATTTCTTTATTAGCTTTGATTATTTCATCCTTACAGGCTGTTGTCTTAACATACCAGGCTGGTTTAGGATAACTAATTAGAGCACTCTTGCATCTCCAACAATGTGGGTAATCGTGAGTTATTTTTTCTTTTTTAAATAATTTATCATTTTCTTTTAAATACTTAATTATTTCTATTTCAAGATCTTTATCAGTAACTAGTTTACCTTTCCAAGGCCCTTCGGTATAACAACCATCAGGTCCTACTGGATTAACGAAAGCAACACCATTTTCTTGGCATACTCTATTATCGTCAGCACCATAGGCTGGAGCAATATGAACGATTCCAGTACCATCACTGTCGGTAACATATTCATCAGCTAATACTTCAAAGCATTTACCAGTTACTTTCACAAATGGAAATAATTGTTCGTATTTCATTCCTACTAAATCGGTACCTTTATATGTTTCTAATACTTTGACGTCTTCACCTAGTACTTTTTCAACTAATGTAGAACACATAATAAACTTATAGCCCATTGACTCTACTTTAACATAATCATATTTTGGATTAACGCATAAGGCAACGTTAGCCATAAGGGTCCAAGGAGTAGTTGTCCATACTAAGAAATAAGCATCTTCGTCGGCTTTCTTAAATGGAACTATAACTGTATTTACAGGATCTTCTTGATATCCTTGAGCTACTTCGTTTTGAGATAATTCTGTACCACATCTAGGACAATACCATAATACTTTATTACCATGATATATTAGTCCTTTTTTATCCATTTCTTTAATGATCCACCATTCTGATTCGATAAATTCATTAGAACATGTAATATATGGATGTTCGCAGTCAATAAATTGTCCCATCATACTTGTAAGTAAGTTAATTTCATCAATATTCGTAGCTGTTGCTTTATTACATTCTTTACAGAAATTTTCAATACCAAATTCTTCAATATCTGCTTTAGATGTAAATCCTAATTTTTTCTCAACATTGACTTCAATTGGAAGACCGTGAGTATCTAATCCTATCTTTCTTAAAACACGATATCCTTTCATTGTCTTATATTTAGTGAAAGTATCTTTAATAGCTTTAGCTAGAACATGGTGTATACCTGGTTTAGCATTAGCATATATTGGGCCATCATAAAAGACAAAGTCAGGACTATCTTTTCTTAGTTCATTTTGTCTTTCAGTAATTTTTCCAATACCTCCCCAACTTTTTAAGATATCACTTTCAACTTCACTTACTTTTCTTTTGTCCAATTCTTTAAATTTCATAAAATCATTCCTTTCAATTAAAAAGTCCTTATTATAAAAATATAATAAGGACGAAATATTCCGCGGTACCACCTTAATTCACATAAGTGCGCTCAATTTATATAACGGTATTACCCGATCTTTCCTATATGAGAAAGATACATCCAGAGTGATCTATACTCTATCCATCATATAACTTTCCACCAACCAGTTACTCTCTATAACTATGATAAAGTACCGTCTCTTTCACTTGTTTTTTCGAAATCTCTTTAATTATATTAAAAACTTTAATATTTGTCAATTGTTTTCACTGTTTGTTTTATCTAATTCAATTAAAGTGTTAAAATAATCTTCGACAAGTCCTTCTCTTTCTAGATCTCTAGCTGATAATATTTTAGCGGTAGTTTCAATATCTTCATCTGAAATAGAATTTTCTTTATCTTCAACAAAATCAAAAGCAAAACC
>JAEEZV010000054.1 GCA_016291995.1 Caryophanales bacterium | reverse complement strand
GCTGTTCCTAGCGCTTTATCAAGTACTAAAAAGAATGGTAAAATAGGTATTATCTGGATCGATGCTCATACTGATTATAATACATTTGAAACAACTGTTACTGGAAATATTCATGGATTACCTTTAGCAGCCATTACAGGCTATAAATGTCAAGAATTAAGAGCATTTCATAATGGACTAACGATAGATCCAAAAAATTGTGTTGTCGTAGGAGCAAGAGCAATTGATAAAGATGAGATGACTAATGTCATAGATTCTGGTATTACTGTCTTTACTACAAGAGATGTTCATGAAAAAGGATGCGAATATATTTTAAATAAAGCAATTGAAATAGCAAGTAAAGATACCTTGGGAGTCCATATAAGTTACGATTTAGATGTTATAGATCCAAAAATAGCTCCTGGCGTAAGCGTGCCTGAAGAAAATGGTATTACTTATGAAGAAGCTATGTCATTTGCCGATATTATTGTAAAGAGAAAAGATAAAATGGTTTCTTTTGATTTAGTAGAATATAATCCATTACTAGATAAAGAAAATAAAACGGCAAAAATTGCCGTAGAAATTCTAAATAAAATAATTAATGAATAAGTTTATCCAAAAGTCCATATGAGAATAGTATCATGATTATTCCTGCCATAATAACTCCAAGTAAAGCGTATAAAAACGCTTTTTTCTTATCCATATTGAGTAGTGAAGCTATTAGGCATCCCATCCAAGCACCCGTACCAGGAATTGGAATACCCACAAACAAGAATAGACCTAAATACTGTAATCTTTCTATCTTATCTTTTTTACTCATCGCCTTTTTCTCTATTTTATTTACTAACCCACTAAATAATTTAGTCTTTTTTAACCTATCAAATATTGGCGTTATAAACCATAATATTAGTGGTATAGGGATTATGTTACCAATAAAACAAATAATAAAACTAGGTACTACCTTTAATCCCAATAAAGATGCTGCAATAAGTCCTCCACGAAGTTCTAATATTGGCATCATTGATATAATAAATATTATCAATTCCTTACCATATTTTAAACTTGTAAGTCCACTAAATAAATCTATAAATGTTTTTGCTAAATTTCCTGCCATATCACTACCTCAATTCTAAATCTAATTATAACATAAAATTAAAAGACTGTCATTACTTTGACAGTCTTTATTATTTATCTTCTTTCTTACTTGTAGTTTTCTTAGTTTCTTTTTTCTCGTTACTTGTAACAATATCTAAAGCCTTACCATATAGTAAATCAAATTTAATATTTTCCATAGGTACTTCTTTTAATATACTAGTTTTTTCAACATTGTACATTTTAGCCATTTCTGCAAGTCTAGCTTCTGCTTCTTTTTCTGTTACTTTTAATTTTTCAACTTCAATTATCTTCTTTAATAAATAACGATATTTAAGTCTCTTCGTAGCATCAGGTACCATTTGTTTAGTAATATCTTCTTTTTTAGATTTAGTATATTCATAGTACATTTCTTCAGTAACACCTTGCATTTTCATTCTGTCCATGAATTCATGATACATATGCTCTACTTCATCATTAATTAGTTCATCACATAACTCAATAGTCATGTTCTCAGCAGCTTTATCTAAACATTTCTCTTCATAAACGTGTTCTTGTTCATGTTCTTTTTGATGTTCAATTTCATGAGTAATTGTATCAACTAACTCTGCTTTATTTGTAACTCCATCCATAGCTAAATCATCAAAGAATTCTTTATCTAATTTTGGAACTACTCTTGTCTTTATTTCATTAACTTTAACTTTGAAAGTAACTTTTTGACCCTTCAATTCTTCTGACATATAATCTTTAGGGAAAGTAAGATCAATATCTTTTTCTTCTCCACGGCTCATACCGATAATAGCTTCTTCAAATCCTGGAATAAATGTCTTACTACCAATTGTAAGTGAATAATTTTCAGCGGTACCACCATCAAATGCCTTACCATCTTTATATCCAGCAAAATTGATAATAGCTACATCACCATTGGCAACCTTACCATTCTTAACACTAAGATCAGCATATTCATTACGTAAAGCTTCAATTCTTTCATCTACTTCTTCTTTAGTAACTTTTACTTTTTCTTTTTTAACGCCAAGATTTGTATAAGCGCCTAATTTAACTTCTGGTTCTAGAACAAAAATAAATTTAACTTCTAATACCTTCTTATCTAATTTAACTAAATCAACTTTAGGTTCAATTACTGGTAGTATGTCTTTCTTACTTAATAATCTATTATATTCTTCACCAATAGCTTTATCAGCAGCTTCATATAAGATATCTTGAATACCATAATTCTTTTCATATATATCTCTTGGAGCCTTACCTGGTCTAAAACCATCTATCTTTGCTTTCTTATTTACTTTTTCAAAAGCTTCATCTTGTAATTTTTCCCACTCTTTACCTTCAACTTTAAAATTAAATTCTTGTTTCATAACAAACTCCTTACTTTATTTCAACGATTTCTACAGTATAATTTCCGTTAGGACTTTCCACTGTACAAGTATCACCTTTACGAGCACCCATAATGCCTTTAGCAAGTGGACTCTCATTAGAAATCTTATAATTTGATGGATCAGCTTCTTTTGAACCAACAATACGATATTCTTCAACATCGTCATCGTCACCATCATATTTTATCTTAACAGTAGATCCTAGACCAACTGTTTCAGTATCTCTCTTTTCAATAAGTTCAGCTTTTTCTAATAATAGTTCAAGTTCTTTAATTCTACCTTCTACTTGTGCTTGTTCATTTCTTGCAGCATCATAGTCAGCATTTTCAGATAAATCACCTAATGCTCTTGCATCCTTTAAAGCTTTAATAACTTCAGGTCTCTTTACTTCCTTTAAATGATTTAATTCTTCCTCTATTTCTAAAAAGCCTTCATTTGTTAAATATACTTTACTAGTCACTTTCTTCACCTCTTTTAACATTTCAACATTTTACTTGATATTTATATATTTGTCAAGTATAAATTCATATTTTTTTTATTAACTTTTACTAACTCTCATCATATCAAATTTTAAGACTTTTTGTGGAAGCCTAAATCTGATTTTATCTTCAGGATGATTGCTTGCTTCAACTACCATATTTTCTTCATTATATAATTCTGGTACCGTAAATGAAATAGTATCCCTATCTGGTGAAATAATCTCTACTTTATC
>JAEEZV010000053.1 GCA_016291995.1 Caryophanales bacterium | reverse complement strand
TTAAGTTCCGATAATATATATTATGTTAACTTCTCTATATTTTAAATATGGATATATCATTAAAAATAATACTCCACTATTTCTTTATATAATTATATTTGTTACTAATATGAATTGATAAATTATAATTTAAATTAAATCTAAATTTATAGTTAATTTAAATATTAATTATCATTTTATATATTTAATAATATGGATAATAATATTATCCTTATAATATATATAATATGGATATATATGTGTATGAAAATTTGCATTGAGATAATTAAAGATGATTACTTATCCACCTACAATGCAAATCTTTTAATTTGAAATTTGCACTGAGATACTCTTAAGTGAATAGATGTTAAGCTAGGATGCAAGAATCTAAATTTAAAATTTGCAACGAGATATTTATTTATGATTAGTTATTCATCCTGGATGCAAATCCTAATTATATATATAATATGGATATAGAAAAAATTTTATTAAATTAAAGTAGGGTACTAATTTTTTTAAAATTAGTACCCTATTATTTTATGTTTCATAAATTTTGTTGTTTTTTGTGTCATATACGTAATGATTATAACCATTACCATTAAATATATCAAAATGTAATAAACTACCCTCTACATGAATATTTAGCCCTTCTCTATCCTTCTCTATTTTGTAATCATATAGAGTACTAATTTTCATTAGGAGTTGAGAATTAAATGAATCATCTAAAATGTCTAATTGTTTATTTCTAAATACTAAGATTGTATTATTATAGGCATATATATAATCGTATTCATTATCGTTAATAGGCGTTTCGTTATCATATGATATGATATGATATACGGAATTATTTAGATATGCATAAGCATTAGGAGTTAACAATACGACATTTTCATATTTTGGTTCGATATGGGTATTATCTTCATCATTATCAATACCTACTCTACTATTTGAAATATATGATACAAAGCCATCTTTATAATTTAAAATGCTTTCATATTTGAATGGAACTACTACTTCCCCTACACTGCTGATAATTCCTTGTTTTCCTTCAGCGTCAGTAGCTATTAAATATTTATTATCGGTAAATTTATATCTTGTATATTCTTCATGTATTTTTTTATTATTTATGTAATCAAATACATAATCTTTATCTTCAGTAGTTAATACTAGTAGATTATCATTCATCGATGAAATATATGGGCATACTTTGTCTTTACATACAACACTAGAATAATATTTATTTGGTTTAGTAGTAGTAGTACATAGATTATTACTACAATTATAGAAATATAAATAGGTATTTAAATCTCTATCTTCCCATTTTACTTTGTATAGGACTACTAAATATAATACTGATACAAGTATGGCATATACTCCTACGATCCACACTATTTTCCAAGCACTCTTTTTCATTTCTTTTTCTTACTCCTTCTTTTTTTATACATTTTAGCAAATATATCATATATTCCTTCAAGGAATTCTGTTACATAATAATTAGTAAATATTAGTATTGCAATAAAGACAAATGACCATATATTGAAGTTAGATACTAAGAAGAATTTATTAAAGATAATTAATAAAGCATAGAATGTAATAAAACAACTATATACAAGTATTTTTCTTAGTGATGTTAATGGTTTACTAATATTATATAATAATCTTAAATTTAAGAATCCAGTTACTGCTACAACCGTTAATCTAAATGGTTCAAAATCTAATTTAAATATATAACAGAACATCATTAGAAATAACATGTTTATCCAGACACATAGTGCACTAGGAAGAGCATTTCTAAATACTTTTAACAAGAACCCCTTCTCTACTTTGGTATAGTTTGGTTCTATTGCTAAGAAGAATGATGGAATACCAACGCATATGGCACTTATTAATGATAATTGTATTGGATAAAATGGATATTCATGACTTAAGAAGATACATGTTAATGATATTAGGAAAGAATAAACAGTTTTAATTAGATACATACTAGCTACTCTTTCAATATTATTAACTACTCTTCTACCTTCATTGACAATTTTGGGAAGAACACCAAAATCAGCATTAGTTAATACTACTTCAGCAACGCTTCTAGCAGCACTTATTCCTGAGGCTAGTGCAATACCACAATCTGATTCTTTTAAGGCTAATATATCGTTTACACCATCACCAATATAACCAACGGTATTATCTTCTTTTAAGGCTTTTACTATTTGTTTCTTTTGATATGGTGTAACACGTCCAAATATGACATAATCATTGACTATTTTTACTAAATCATTATAGTTTTCTGGTAGATCATTACCGGATATATATTTATCATATCCATCCATATTTATTTGTTTTAATAGATTGGATACAGTAATAGGATTATCTCCAGAAATAATTTTGACATTAACATTTTGTTTTTTAAAATATTCTAAAGTATTCTTAGCATTGTTCCTTATATTATCTTTAATAGCTATAAAACCAATAATTTTATTTGTATCGGTATTAAATTCTGGATCACATTTACATAGTGTTAGGATACGATATCCATTATTTAGTGCATCCGTTACTTCATTATATTCTTCAATTTTATGTTTAGTCATATATTCAAGTGCTCCAAGAGCATATATACCATTATCTGTTTCTATTAATGAATACTTTCTTTTTGAAGTAAATGGAATATGATTTTTAACTTTCAAAGTACTATTATTAATACCAAAATAATCATATAATGCTTTATCGGTAACATTACCATCCTTACTTACCATGGCACTTAAAATATTATCGATATCGTATTTATTATCTTTTTTAATAACATCAACGACACGCATACTACCATCAGTAATGGTTCCGGTTTTATCTAAACAAAGAATATCAACGCAAGCTAATAATTCAATACCACTAAGTCTTTGAATAATTATTTTGTGTTTAGCCATTTTAATGACGCCAACGGTAAGTGATATTGATGTTAGTAGGACAAGTCCATCTGGAATCATACCAATTATACCTGCTACAGCACCTAAAGTGGCTTCACTATAAGTGCTACCGCTATAGACAAACTGTGATATAAATAAGAGAATACCAATAGGTACAATTAAGAATGTTACTACTTTTAAGATAGTATTAATTTGTTTCATTAAGTATGACGAATCATCTTTCTTTTTACTAGCTTCTTTTATTAAGTTATTAGCATATGTATCTCTATTAATGGATACAACTTTAGCATAACATTTACCGGCTGTAATGATTGATCCGGATAATACTTTATCGTTTTCTTTTTTTACTACAGCATTTGATTCACCAGTAATAATAGATTCATCTACTTCAAGGTTATCATTTTTAATGATTATGGCATCTACCGGTATGGTATCACCTTGACGTAAGTATAATAGATCATCTAAAAGTATTTCAGATGGATCTATTTCTACTTCTTTACCTTCTCTTATTACTTTTACTTTTACATCACTAGTTATTTTTAATTTATCAATAATAATTTTAGCTTTAATTTCTTGATAGATACTAATAATAATATTAAAACATATTGCTCCCATAAATGTTGTATTTTTTATTGAACCGGTTGTTAGGACAAATACAAATAATACAACATGGAGTAAATTAAATAATGTCAGTAAGTTAGATATAAATATTGTTTTTAAATCACGGGAGTTTTTAATATTCTCGTTATTTACTAAATTATTATTTATACGATATTCAATATCTTGTCTATTTAGTCCATTCATAGCATGCCTCCATACGTTTATATCTTAAAAATTGAGCTCGTTGGAACTCAATTTATTATCTATAGAAGTATCCTCCACCACTATATACCAATTTAGGAAACGATAGTATTTCTCGAGGATTTATTGAATGTGAATTGAAGTCAAATGCACTATCACCTTCAGCTACACCAAAATGTAAGTGGGCACCGGTTGTACAGTAATCATATCCACCGTGGTTAGCAGCAGTACTATAACCACCAACATAGCCAATAACAGTATTAGTTGTTACTACTTTTCCAACATACATATCACTAGCATAATATATTAAATGCATATATACGGTTGTATATCTTTTACCATTTACAATATGGGAGATATACATGGCATTACCACCACACGTAGAATAAAAGGCAATTCTTGATATTACACCGTCAGCTGCTGGATATACTTTTGTTCCTTCGCCGACACAGTCTACGTCTATAGCGTGGTGTCCACCACCACCAGACCAGTCAGTTCTTAAATTGTATCCGGTATATTCACTAGTTACACAGCCTCTTTCAAGGGGATAACGCCAGCCAAAGGCACTAACACTTGATACACAATCTTTAATATCTTGATTTCTTCCACAACCCATACCTTCATAGATTTGAATTTGTTTCTTTAAATCTTTAATATCTGCTTCAATGTCGACTCCTTCAGCCATATAGTTAGATAAACTACTTGTTAGAGTGGTTACTTTTTGAGATAGTTCTTTACGTTCATTTTCTAGTTGTATTTGCTTTTTTTCTAATTCTTTTTCAGTTTCTTGTAATTTAACAATCAAAGCTTCAAGTTCATCAATTAGATCTGAATTATAATTAGTAAGCTGTCTTACTACTTCATATCGATATATAAAATCGGTATACGATTCAGCATCAAATAAGTATTCTAGATAAATGTTACCACCATTTGATACTTGTAAGAATTGTAGTAAGCCATCTGTTTCTACTTTTTTATCTTCAATTCTTTGTTTGCAATCAGCAATATCTTCTTCAGCTTGCTTAATTTCTTCTCTTGTTTTTTCAATTGATGCAGTAATGTTTTGAATATCATTATTTAATTTATTTATTTCATTTTGAGTTAATGTTTTCTTATTTCTATTTTCTTCATATTGCTTTTGTAAATTAGCAAGTCTATTATACATATCTTGTAATGTTTCAGCATGTACAAACATTGGCATAAATAAAACTAATACTAAAAACAATTTAAATATTCGTTTCATATTATCACCCTACTTACATTATATATTTTTTCTCATTTAAAGTCAATAAATATAAGTCTTTAAATAGAAAAAAACTAGCTTTTGCTAGTTAATTTTTTTTAGTTTATTAGAAATCTTGTCTATCTCTTAGGAATGGAGGAACATCGATATTATTGTTGTCATATTCTTCGTCCTCTTTATACATATCTTCTCTATTTGTAGAATTAAAACTATGATATAGTGGTTCAGATGGTTCTTCGAATCCAGTAGCAATAACTGTTACAATTACTTCATCAGTTAGGTTTTCATTGATTACAGCACCAAATATTGTATTAATATCAGTATTGGCAGCTGTTCTAATTACTTCAGCAGCTTCTTCAACTTCAAATAGTGTTAGTGATGAACCACCAGTAACATTGATGATTGCATCGGTAGCACCATTTATGGAAGTTTCTAATAATGGTGAAGATACCGCTTGTTTTGCAGCTTCAACGGCTCTGTTTTCTCCAGATCCAACACCAATACCAATTAGAGCATTTCCTCTATCTTTCATTACGGCTTTGACATCGGCAAAGTCTAGGTTAACTAATCCAGTAATAGCAATCAAATCTGATATTGACTGAACACCTCTATGTAGGATATTATCTACTTCTCTAAATGCTTCAAGCATAGGTGTAGATTTATCAATTAATTCTCTCAATCTATCATTTGGAATAACTATTAGGGTATCGACGTGTTTTTTTAATTCGTCAAGACCAGCAATAGCTTGTTCCATTCTTTTCTTTCCTTCAAAACTAAAAGGTTTTGTTACTATACCAACTGTTAAGGCTCCTAAATCTTGAGCAATTTCTGCAACTATTGGTGAAGCACCTGTACCAGTTCCTCCACCCATACCACAGGTAACGAAGACCATATCAGCACCTTTTAATGCTTCTTCTATATCTTCTTTTGATTCAAGAGCAGCCTCTTTTCCTATTGCTGGGTTTGCACCAGCACCAAGACCATCGGTAAGTTCGCTTCCTAATTGCAACTTAGTTGGAGCTAATGAATCATTAAGTACTTGTAAATCAGTATTAGCAACAATGAAATCAACGCCTTTAAGGCCAGAATTGATCATACGGTTTACAGCATTACAGCCACCGCCTCCAACTCCAACAACCTTAATTTTTGCTAACTGATTCATTTCTAAACCAAACATGTTATTCATAATTATCCTCCTTATTTCTAATAAAACCTTTGAAAATCTTAGAAACACCCGATTTATCTTTCTTCTTTTTATTATCAGGAGTAATCATTTTATCTACATCGCCTTCACTTATCATAGAAAAACTTTTACCTCTAATAGCCATTTTACTAATGAATGCTTTAATCATACCAAGAGCACTCGTGTAACGATTATCTCTAATGCCTATCTCATCCATTACATATATTATAACATCTTTTCCTAAAATTTCATATACTAAATTTTTAAAATGCTTAATTTCTGTAAGTCCTCCGGTAATAATTATATATTCAATATCTTTTTTAGTAAGTAATGATATTTGCTTTCTAGCTAAATTTAGCATTTCAGTTAATCTACTCATTACTACTTCAGTAACTTCTAATTGATTTAATTTAACTCCATCTAAGTCATATGTTTCATTAAGATTAGTAAATCTTTTATGACTAGATGCAAATTTTTCTTTTATTTTTCTTGCATCAATTATATTTGTACCAAAGATATAAGCAATATCATTTTCGACATTTATACCACCTAATTGAATTGTTTCAGTATTCATAATAATACCATTATTAATGACTGATACATTAGTTGTTTCGTGTCCAATATTAATTATTGCACCAATTTTATTATCTATTTTTTTATTTCTTACTTGATAATAATCAGCAATACCAGAAATAGTAATATCTAATACATCAAGTCCAGCTTCTGGAAAGACACTAATTACAGAATAGATATTCTTTTTAGGTACTGATATCATTATTCCTTTAATTTCTAATACATGGCATTCTTTGCCATATGGATATAATGTTTTTTCTTTTCCATCTAAAGTAAATTCCAGTGGAATAACAGTAACTAATTCGTAATCTTTATCTAATTTGTTATAAACTGAATCCTTGATAACGGTATTAATATTACGTGTAGCAATAACTCCATCAACGTTTATTTTACCTGTTACATACATAAATTTAGCATTGTAATCAGGAACATTAACGATAACATTTTTAATATCAAATCCTAATTGTTCGCTTATCTGCTTTGCGCCATCTTTGATAGCCATAACTACTTGATTAGAATCGACGATTAATCCCTTTTTAATACCTTTAGATTTAACCATTGCAGAAGCTAGTACATTAACAGTATCATTTCCTTCTTCAGCAACTAAAAACTTAATTGTATCGGATCCAATATCAACACTAGTATAAATTTTTCTCATGATACCCTATCTCCTTAAAATGATACAATCTAATTATACACAATAATTATATTAAAATCAATATATCTATCTAAAAAGTATTATGGATTTCTTTTTCTAATGTTGCCATTCTCTCAATTTCTTTTTTGACTATTTTTTCCATTTCACTATTTTCACTATAGTCAGCATATGCCATATAATTAATACGATTATCATCATGTAATTCTTTCGCTATTTCTAATGATTTATCAGTATATACAGCAATACTTACTCCCCCATTCTCTTTAGCTAGAGTCATACAAGGTACATCAGTAAGTCCATCCCCAACATAAATCATATTTTCATATGGAATACGTCTATCACTTTTTAACATTTTTCTATTTAAATTATAATCATCTCTTACATCTAAGATACCTTTGTTAATTCTTATTAAAAACTGCGTTTTATTCGTATAGTTTATCGTTCTAAGCGGCCACATAGCATTACCCATATTATTATAATAGAATTCTGATGCATAAATTTCTTTAAAATATTTACCAATTACACTGCCTTCAATTATTTCTTTTAGTCCTGATGAAATAATATAGTGTTCAACAGTGACACCTAATTTG
>JAEEZV010000052.1 GCA_016291995.1 Caryophanales bacterium | reverse complement strand
CTCATTTTATCACCTTCTTACCACTTACTATATAATTTATAAAAATTATATGTATTACTGTTATTGCTAATCCAATGATATATGTTGATATTCCTAAGAATAGGGAATATTTTACTTCCATAATACCTATGTAACATAAAACATAGAATATTACTGTATATACTATTGAAGTAATAATATATGTTAATGTTATACATAATGCTGGATTATTTTGAATATTAGCTACTAATTTATAAAATTTAGTAATCATAAACTGACTTAAGAACATCATGATTGGATATATTATTAATATTTTATAATTATATTCGAATGTTCCTTGCATATTTATTGAAATTGTTTCAGTAGGTGCTGGGATAAAATAATTCATAATTAAAAGCAGTAATGCAACTCCAATATTTGATAATAAGCATATCTTGTATAAGTTATTAACTTCTTTGTAACCATACTTGATGATGAAGATGTATATAACAGATAATGTAGCAATATATGGTATTATGCCAACATTAATATTCATCTTAAAAAAGGTTGATACTTTGAAAGTTAAAACAAAAGTAAGGAGTGTTAATAATACTACTGCAAAATATAGACCCCTCTTGTCTAACATTTTATATAAGCAGAAAATAGTTAAAAGAGTTAGGGCTACAAGTAATATAACAATTGTCTCTTCCATTTGACCACCTTCTTATTCAAATTAATTATAACACAAACAAAATAAAGATACAATTGTTTTTTGTATCTTTTTTCTTAAAATAGTTATTTCCTTATATTTATAGTATTTATGTCATTTATAAATAATTTTAATTTTGTTTCTAAATCTATATTTTTTACAATATCATCAATTGTAATTGTAGTAGTTATTATGTCTCTTTCATTGTCTTTTAATATTATACTAATTTTTTTATCTTCAAGGCAATAATTGGTTTTAATGAAAATGACGCCATCTATCATGTGATAATAGTAATATAATGAACCTACCAATTCTTTTAACTCTTCGGTTTCTAATGGAATAGGGGAATATTCCGAAAAAAGAATGGCTGTTTTTTTATCTATACCATCTGACATAATAGGAATAATATTATTCTCTTTAAGACTTTTTATTATTTGATCTGAAACGTATTTATCTTTGAGATTATATATGTGTGATAATACTAATACTTTTTTATTAGGATTTGTTATTTTGTTTTTGTATTCATTTATATTGTTTAAATGGTATTTCTTTTGTTTATTTAAGGCATAGAAATAACTATACAATGTTCTTAATGGATCCCATGTTAGTTTTAAACCTATTTTCATATATATTAAAAATGGTAATGATAATCTTTGGTAGTAAGCACTATAATCGATAATTTGTTTCTTTGTTACAAGATATTTAAGATTATCATAGATATCATTAAATCTAGAACAGGCCTTATGGTGGCTATTATTACATATTCTTGCAATAAATATATAATCGCAATCCATTAAGGATAATATATGGCCAATATATATCCTATAAGGAATACAAGTTGTAGAAAGGGTATTGGCAATACCCTTTGATATAATTTCTTCGTTAGTTTCGCTACTTATTATTACTTTGCATCCTAATTTCGTAAAAAAATGACGCCACATTACACCATTTTTGTGATAGAGGAGAGCTCTAGGTAATCCAATTTTTATTTTTTTCATGTTTCACCTAGTCAAGTATATGTGTATTTACTATGAATATAACAAAAAAAGATAGCTATTCGCTATCCTCTAATTCTTCTTCAGATAAAATTGTTAGATCTGCTAAATCTTCTTCAGCATATTCCTCTTCATCGTCTATTGAATTATACTCTTCGTTTTCTGTGCCTTCAGAATCTTCATCAATTTCTTCTTCATTTTCTTCATCATCTTTTTCTTCATACAAATCATCCATAACAATTTTTACTTTATGATTTGCTTTTAGATCCCATGTACCATCTGGTAATAAAACAAAATCTTTTGATGTTGTCATTGATTGAAAGAAATCTGCTATTTTATCTTGATATACTCTTTCAGATAAATCCAATAGTTTACATATTTCTTTAAACAAATCAGCCGTATTCATTGATTTTTTATTTTCTTCTAAATACAACTTAGCAATGTTAGTGTATGATAATAATTCAATATCTTCTTTTTTCATTTTACTTAATTTCATAATATCCTCCTACATTTCTTCTCTTGGTATAATACCAATTAAATTTAATGAATTATTTATAACTATTTTAATTGCTTTTAACAAGGCCATTCTTTCTTTTGTATATTCCTTGTCTTCAGTAATAAATTTTTCTTTAGTATAATATGAATGGAATAATGCTGCTAAGTCATATACATAATTACATATGATATGTGGCTGTTTCTTTGTAGCGGCACTTATTACCGTATCTTCATATGATAATAATTTATTCATAATAGTATATGCTAAAGGTTCAGTAATTGTTTTATATTCTTCAAGTGATGTGACTTCTTCTTTGTAACTATTTAATATACTTGATATTCTAGCATTTGCATATTCAATATAATATACTGGATTCTCATTACTATTTTTAATTGCTAATGATAAATCAAAATCCATTTGAGTATCTAAACTCTTTGATGCAAAGAAATATCTTGTAGCATTTATACCTACTTCTTCGATTAAATCATTTAAAGTAATTGTTTTTCCTGTTCTTTTACTAATCTTGATTTCTTCACCATCTTTTAGTAGTCTTACCATTTGTAGTATTTTTACATCTAAGATGTCACTATTGTATCCAAGAATAGTTAAAGCTCCTTTTAATCTATTAATGTATCCATGGTGATCTGCTCCAAGAACATCAATTAATTCATCAAAACCACGTTCTATTTTATTAGAATGATATGCTATATCAGGAAGCAAATAAGTATAACTTCCATCACTTTTTACAATAACTCTATCTTTTTCATCGCCATAATTTGATGTTTTTAACCATAAAGCATCTTCTGATACATAACAGGCATCATTCTTTTTAAATGTATTTAATACTTT
>JAEEZV010000008.1 GCA_016291995.1 Caryophanales bacterium | reverse complement strand
TCTTTTTCTTCTTTAGATAATTCATCATAATTTAATGATTTTTCAATTTTGTTATCGGTTATTTCTTTTGCATTAACTAACCCTTCAATACTCTTTTCATCAATCTTTTTTTCAACTTTTAACTCTAAATTACTCATTTTTTAATTCTCCTTTAAATATTCGATTAATTTATTGTACGTGTCCATTTTTAGACTTGTAACTGTACTTGTGATTGTTTGTGGTACTCCTAAACCGATACTTGATACATCGTAAGTACCTCCGCTAACACCGGTTCTAAAGCCATATCTTTCCCATGCTATAGCAGCTATTTCTTTATCGTTTAGAGCTTCATATAATTTAGCTCCTTTATCAGTAAATACGGTAAAGCAATGGGAATTCCATATAGTTGGTGTTGGATATAAGATTCTAATGTCTTCTTTTACTTGGTTGAAGGCATCAGGACTTGAATTAGCAAAATCAATCATACTCTTTTCATAGTCAACAATCATTGGTTCTCCACCCATACCTGTTTTTAAATATCTTTCAAACAAGTCTGCGGGAGTATTATTCATGTAACCGGATTTAGTATAAAAATCTTTTAGTTTAGGAAGATTTTTATCAATATTATCAGCTGTTACTTGAGCTTCACTTAGTATTGATAGTAACAAGCCATAATATGTTGCTCCAGGAGATGATGATACGGGATCAGTGGAAGCAATATTTATTGTTCCATATAGGCTATTCAATCCAATATCAGACCATTTTTTTCCTTCAAGAATATAATTAATTAATTTATTCATATCTGTTATGTAGTAAACGCCTTCTGTTTCAGTAACGATATTCTCACTGATTAGGGCATCAACTACTTTTCCCCAACTATAGATAACGATTGGGGTATTTAGGGTTAATCCACCATCTAAGACGGTATATCTATCAGCTTCGCCAGCGTCTTTATTTGGATATAATTTGTAATAGTCATAGAATCTTTGATCGGATGTAAATAAGGCGTCATATGTGCTTACACCATCTGAATGGATAGAATATTCTCCGCCATTAGACATGTCTTCAGCAATACTTTTATTACCTAATCCAACGTATTCTCTTATAAGTGGTTTAGTAATTGTTTTACCATTACTCCAGGTATCAAAGACAACATTTAGTTTATACTTATTTCTTAAGATTTTTACGACATCTTTATCGTTTAAGAAATCTTCTTTACCCCCACCTGTTGCGACATAGACTGTGGTTAACTTACCACTTAATACACTTCCTGTATCATTATCACTAATATTCTTGATAACAATTATTGCTACGATTAATAGAATAAATATAATGATACCAATCAATGTTTTTTTATTCTTCATCTTCATCACTACCTTTCATTATTAATTCATCTCCGGCGATACCGTCGGCTTTTAACATTAAATCATATACTTTCATTTCGGCATCAGCATCCATGATATCTTTTTGATATAGGGATGCAAGTATTTGATCGAAGGCTTTTTTAGTATCCGCAATCATTTTATCAGCTTTTGTCATAAATTCTTTGCCTTCTTTAGAAATTAAACGTTTATTTTCTACTTCATCATAACGATTGACTATTTTAATTAATACTGGTAAATAATAATCAAAGAAGTTATCTATTCTTTTGGCTTTTTTAGGGCTTGTTTCAATCGTACTAATTATTTTATCAACGGTATCATGAATAGCACTTAGATTTTTTCTAGTATCCGCAGATTCAACTTTGGGAACTAAATTAATAATTTCTTTATTTTGTTTTTTAGCTGTCGTCAATTTAGTATATAGATCTCTATCTGTATCTTTTAAGGTAACTTTTCCTTTCACTCCAGATAAAACTAATTCGCTTGCCCCAAAGGCTAAGCAACCAATAGCTAGAGCGGGAGCTAAGGCAATGGACATACCTAGGTAAGGAACAGCAAAGAATGCACTGCCAACAATGGCTGATACGACTTCTTTATTCTTCATTAGTTATAGCTCCTTACTTCAGCAAAGGCTTTAAGTAAGCCATTCTTACCATCAAATATTTTAGCATTGGTTAGTTTGGCAATATCAGATAATTGTCGTTCATTAGAAGAACCAAAAGTAATACTATAAATTGGAATACTTAAATTACGACGTTGATAGTATCTTTTTAAATCATTAAATGAACCAGAATTAGAATCACCATCAGTCATTAGGATTACTGTTTTAGTATATTCGTTATCATTATCCATTTCTAATATTCTCAATGCTTCGATACTTGGATCATAAATATTTGTACCACCGGTTGCTATTAGATCATTAATATCATCAATAACAACATCTGTTTCGTTACCTTTACGAGTATCATAAATATTTTTTACTTTGGAATTAAAGGTAATAATGGTTATTTTATCGTTATCAGAAAATTGTAAATTATCTTTGCTAGCTTGTTCTTTATCTAAGATGTAATTCATAGCTTCTTGTAATTCATCTAAACCTTTACCATACATACTACCTGAAACATCTAAGCAAAATACTACATGAGTAGGTTTTCTAAAGGCATCAATATACATATTAATAGCTCTAGTAATTACTTTTTTACTTGGATACTTCATATCTTTTAGATATTTAGTAGTATCGATTCCCCACTCTGGGTTAAAAATCTTTTTATCAGCATTAGCATTGGTTCCACCATACCATGAACGGTAACCATAACTTTGCATTAATTTAATTACTTCATCACTTCGTAGATATGATTGAAGTTTTAAGAATTTTTCTCTATTTTTTTCATTTGATGAGTCATTACTAATATAGGCAAATGGCATATCATTGATGGCTACACCATCAACTGGATATACTAGATATAATGGTTCTTTTCCTTTTTTAACTAAATCTTGATTGATTTCTATTAATGAACTTTCATAGTTGATCATGGCATCATATTCACCATTATGATACATTTCAGTTAAATATGCCTCATCACCACTAACTCTTTCGACGCCTTTAAAGAAGGCTTTCATATCTTCTTTTAAAGTATTAGACTCCAGCATTTCTTCAGTTAATATTTCTGGTGAGCCCGCCATACTATTTAAAAAGCTTAGGTAACTTGTGGCTCCGGTATTAGTTTTAGTAACTGATGCCATAATATATTTTAGTTTTCCATCACGGATAGCATTTAAGATATCTTTGTTATAAATTTCTTTATCAACAAATCCTAATTCAGTAGCTTTGCTTTTAGTTATACCCATTACTACTGGATCAATAACAATTGATTTGCTATCGGTAGTTAAATATGAATTATCTAACATATATAACCATATTGAATTAGATATCCATACAGCATCGTATGGGCTCGAATCAGTATTTAGTTTTTCTACTATTTCAAGGTCTCCATAATGCTCAATTTCAACTTTAATACCATTCTTTTTACCATATTTAATTAGTTTATCATCCATTTTATCAGTTGATGTGGATGAAATTATACGAAATACTTTATCATCGGTTTTTGATGGTTTAGTTTCAACATCTTCCATTTCATCAAGTAATGGAGCACAAAACCTCAAAAATATGAAAATAGCAAATACTATAATGATGATACGATTATTCTTTTTGTTTCCTTTCATGATTCACCTCTATCTATTAATAATTATACCATAAGACAGCAAAAAAGAAATACTATTTTAGTATTTCATGTTTTAATTTTTTATATATTTTTACCATGGCATAAGTATCTAGTTCACAGTATCTAAGTAATCTTTCTCTAGTGTATTCTAACTCTTCTTTAGACATAGTAGCCATTTTGGCAAAACTATTCATAGCTTCCGCTCCATTATGAATTAAATCTAGGTTGTGATAATCTAGGGATGGATCATCTGGGAAAAGGGCTGGTAAGACTTTTTTAATTGATGAAGAGCCTGCCATATCTTTAGTATAGTAATATCTTTTACTAAAAGGATCTTCCAAATCTTTAATGTGATTATGAATATTCATCAAATGTTCACTTAGATCAGGATATATTGTAGCGAGTCTCTTGATGACACCTTTTTCAAAACTCATATTGTATGCAAGAGTACATACATTTAAAGGTATTTCTTTTACTAATTGTTCAGCAAGAGCTCTTCTTGGATCTGTTCCAGGAATACCTAAATATTCAGTATGCAAAAGTTCCCCATTCTCTTTTTCATAATAATGAAGGGAATACTGAAATGGAACTTGTTCATAAGGATGGACATAGTCATATAGTGGAATTGGCATTTGATATGTTTCAAAGTCAAGAAAATATAGTGGGTACGAAAATGTATCTAAAAATTCTTTGATGCTTAATTTGTCAATATGATCTGGTTTATCATATAAGTCATATTCAATTCTTTCACGATATTTCTTCCCTATTTTGGCTTTTAATAGGTCTTCAAAAGTAATATACCCTTGTTTATATAATTTCATAGCCGTTACTCCCGGTGTCTTAGTTATATCAAAGACATTAGGATGAGGTAAATTACGTGTACAATAACTAAAGAAGGGGCATAGATATGGATTATAGCAATGATCATCAATTGCCTCATTTCTTTCTATATCACTATCCATATATGTATTTATCTTTTTAATATTTTCTTTTACTTTAGGTTGTAATGATTTTACTTCATTAGTAATATCATTAATGGTAAATAGTTTATCTAATTCGATATTGCCTACTCTTTCATAACTACTATTGATCGTAATAATGGAACATTTAGTTACGTTTAGTCCTAAACTAGTTAAGACATAGTACTGATAACTAGCATCATTAATATAGACATCATGGACACCTGTAGAACTTTTTACTTCATATATTTCATAATTATCTTTATTTTTCTTTAGAATATCGACACTACAAAAGTTCTTTTCATAATTAAATGAGGCTTCAGTAATAATTATATCTTCATATGATTCGATAGTTCTATATGTATCTTTTATCATTTCATTTAGATTATCGGTATATTCAATATTAATATGTTCTCCGAAAAGATATCTTGCTACTTCATGGACAACATTACCTTGTTCTAAAACAGAAGAATTATCGGATTCTTCCATTACATCGGGTTTATATTTTTCTAGCCATAGCATTTTTGGACACTGTATTCCCCTACAATAACGTGATTTGGATAAATTCATAATACCACCTAAGATAATTATATCATAAAAAAAGAAATGAATTATCATTTCTAGTTAGAAGATGTTACTTTATTTAATATTTTATTAATTTCTTTCTTATTTATATTCTCTACGATGTACCAACCATACTTTGTCATTTCATCATAGGTATCGGCTTGTGAAGACATCGTTTCATCAAGATGTCCTTTTAAGGTCATACGGACTTCTTCATTACTTGCTTCAAGAGTTCCATGAACATATACTTCAACAGTACTTTTTAATACTAAAAGATAGTTTTCCATTATTAATTTATCATTCATTTGCTTTATCCTCCAACAAACTTAGTAATACTTCTTTCATTTCGGTATGTTTCTCTACTTCTTCTTCCATAAAAGTAATTAATTCTTCATCTTCTAAATTCTTAATTGATTCATTTAAAATCTT